>NZ_JBFUKN010000087.1:0-26176 GCF_056400845.1 Mycobacterium sp. P4_H6
GCATGGCCCAGCGTGCCGCCATCGCGGCCGCTGTCGCGGGGCGCCCGGGCCTCCTGCTGGCCGACGAACCCACCTCGGCGCTGGACCCGGACAACGCGGCGGTCATCTGGCGACTGCTCGGGCAAGCAGCCGCCGAGGGCGCCGGCGTCCTGGTCATCACCCATGACATGCCGTCCCTGCTGCGCGCCGCCGTCCGCCCTGATGTCGCTGTGATGGCTAAGGGTGTTGTGCAGCAACAGTTTCCGCTGGAAGAAGCGCTGGCCAGCGGTGATCCCTACACGCGGGCGCTGCTGCGGGCGGTGCCGGCATGAGCGTGCAGGCGGCGGGAGTGACGGTGTCGTTCGGGGGCGTGACCGTGCTGGATGGCGTCGACCTGGACGCGCCCGCGGGGACGATCACCGGGGTCACCGGGGCATCGGGCAGCGGCAAGACCACGCTGCTGCGGGTGCTGGCCGGTCTGCAGGTTCCGGACCGTGGGACGGTTCGTCACGGGGGATCGCCCCTCGCGCCGGCAGGGTCGATCGCACTGCTGGCCCAGCATCCCCGGCTGGTCTGCAACCCGCGCTGGACACTGCGCCGGATCATCGCCGAACCTGCCGCGATCCGCGGTGAACCGGACACCACCGAGGTCCTCGCCGAGCGGGTCGGCCTGGATCCGTCTCTGCTGCAACGCTATCCCGGGCAGGTCAGCGACGGGCAGTTGCAGCGGGCGTGCCTGGCCCGGGTGCTCGGGCAGTCCGCGAGCACGGTGCTCTGCGATGAACCGACCGCGATGCTGGACCCGATCGCCTCGGCGTCGGTGCTGAGGTTACTGCGCGAGATCGCGTCCGGCGTCGCCGTGGTGCTCGTGGTCAGCCACGACCCCGAACTGATCGCGGCGCTCGCCGACCGGCAGCTCAGCCTTTCGCGAGGGTGAACTGCACGACGTCGGTCTGGCGGAGACGGAAGGTCTGCGCGCAGCCGGTGAGGTACTTCATGTAGCGCTCGTAGACCTCTTCGGACTGGATGGCGATGGCCTCGTCCTTGTGCTGCTCGAGCGCCGCAGCCCAGATGTCGAGGGTCTT
This sequence comes from Mycobacterium sp. P4_H6, assembly GCF_056400845.1. Taxonomy (NCBI): domain Bacteria; kingdom Bacillati; phylum Actinomycetota; class Actinomycetes; order Mycobacteriales; family Mycobacteriaceae; genus Mycobacterium; species Mycobacterium sp. P4_H6. Next base: position 1,065 of record NZ_JBFUKN010000087.1, read on the forward strand.
GGCGTAGTGCGGCTGCAGGGACTGCTCGCGGGTCAGGGTGAAATTGCCCTCCGCGGCCTTCTCCTTGACCATCTCGACCGACGGCAGGCGGCCGCCGGGGAAGATCTCGGTGATGATGAATTTGACGAAGCGGGCCAGCTCGAAAGTGACCGGGATGCCGTGCTCCTTGGCGTGCACCGGGTTGAACGCACAGATGGTGTGCAGCAGCATCACGCCGTCGTCGGGCAGCGCGTCATGGGCCATCTTGAAGAAGTCCGGGTAACGGTCGAAACCGAAATGCTCGAATGCCCCGATGGAGACGATCCGGTCGACCGGTTCGCTGAACTGCTCCCAGCCCTGCAGCACCACCCGACGGTCCCGGGAGCTGTCCATCTCGTCGAAGCTGCGCTGCACGTGGGCGGCCTGGTTCTTCGACAATGTCAGGCCGATGACGTTGACGTCGTACTTCTCCACCGCGCGGCGCATGGTGGCCCCCCAGCCGCAGCCGATGTCGAGCAGCGTCATGCCGGGTTGCAGTCCCAACTTGCCCAGCGCCAGGTCGATCTTGGCCAGCTGAGCCTCTTCCAGCGTCATGTCGTCACGCTCGAAGTACGCGCAACTGTAGGTCTGCGTCGGATCCAGGAACAGCTGGAAGAACTCGTCAGACAGGTCGTAGTGGGCCTGGACGTCCTCGAAGTGCGGCGTCAATTTGTTCGGCATGGCGGTCCCCCCTCTTGGTCGCATCGCGACACATCCTTAGGCATTCGAAACCACGGAACGTCCGGATTGGTCCGAATGCCCGCTTAGCCTTACCCAGATCGGCCGATTATGAAACTCGGGCACCAAACGGGGCCACGTCGAGCACCGATAAGGTGGTAGCCGTGACCCACTATGACGTCGTCGTACTCGGAGCTGGCCCCGGCGGATATGTGGCGGCCATTCGCGCTGCCCAACTCGGCCTGAACACCGCGATCGTCGAACCCAAGTACTGGGGCGGCGTCTGCCTGAACGTGGGCTGCATCCCCTCCAAGGCGCTGCTGCGTAACGCCGAACTCGCTCACATCTTCCACAAGGAAGCCAAGACCTTCGGCATCAGCGGGGAGGCCACCTTCGATTTCGGTGCCGCCTTCGACCGCAGCCGCAAGGTGGCCGACGGCCGCGTCGCCGGCGTGCACTTCCTGATGAAGAAGAACAAGATCACCGAGATTCACGGCTACGGCAAGTTCACCGACGCCAACACCATCGAGGTCGACCTCAACGAGGGCGGCACCGAGTCGGTCACCTTCGACAACGCGATCATCGCGACCGGGTCGTCCACCCGTCTGGTGCCCGGCACGTCACTGTCGGAGAACGTGGTCACCTACGAGAAGCAGATCATGTCGCGCGATCTGCCCGGCTCGATCATCATCGCCGGCGCCGGAGCCATCGGCATGGAGTTCGCCTACGTGCTGAAGAACTACGGCGTGGACGTCACCATCGTCGAGTTCCTGCCGCGCGCACTGCCCAACGAGGACGCCGAGGTCTCCAAGGAGATCGAAAAGCAGTACAAGAAGCTGGGCGTGAAGATCCTCACCGGCACCAAGGTCGAGACCATCGAGGATGACGGGTYCACGGTCACCGTGACGGTGTCCAAGGACGGCAAGTCCGAGGAGCTCAAAGCCGACAAGGTGATGCAGGCCATCGGATTTGCGCCCAACATCGAAGGCTTCGGGCTGGAGAACACCGGGGTGGCGCTCACCGAGCGCAAGGCCATCGACATCGATGACCACATGCGGACCAATGTGCCGCACATCTACGCCATCGGCGATGTGACCAGCAAGTTGCAGCTCGCCCACGTGGCCGAGGCGCAGGGCGTGGTGGCCGCCGAGACGATCGCCGGGGCCGAGACGCTGACCCTGGGCGACTACCGGATGATGCCGCGCGCCACCTTCTGCCAGCCGCAGGTCGCCAGCTTCGGCCTCACCGAGGAGCAGGCCAAAGACGAGGGTTACGACATCAAGGTCGCGAAGTTCCCGTTCACGGCCAACGGCAAGGCGCACGGGCTGGCCGACCCGGTCGGCTTCGTGAAGCTGATCGCCGACACCAAGTACGGCGAACTGCTGGGCGGGCACCTCATCGGGCCCGACGTCTCCGAGCTGCTGCCCGAACTGACGCTGGCCCAGAAGTGGGATCTGACCGTCAACGAGCTGACCCGCAACGTGCATACCCACCCGACCCTGTCCGAGGCGCTGCAGGAAGCCATCCATGGCCTGGCCGGCCACATGATCAACTTCTGACGGGGGTTTGATGCCGACCCGGGCGGTGATCGTCGCCGCCATCGGTGGCCTGGTGATCGGGCACATGCTGTGGTTGCTGGCCATCACACTGGCGATCAACACCAGCGAGGTGAGCTTCTGGGTGCTCGTCACCTCGGCGGTGATCACCGTGCTGTCGGCAGCCGTCGCCTGGCTCGGCTGGCGTGCGTATCAGCGCAAAGATCAGGTGTGGACGGCGTTCCTGTGGTCGGTGCCGGTCGCCCCGATGTTGCTGACCCTCATCGTGCTGGGCGTCACCTACTTGTAGGACTCGCGCACTTTCGCGACGCTGCGTAGCGAATTGGGTCAGAATGGCCTGGTGGGCGACGGGGGACGCGGTGATTTGCTGGTCCAATGGTGGCGTCAGAGCGACGACTACCAGTGGCGGATAGATTTCCTGCGCAGCCGCGGCCTGCTGCCGATCCTGCGCGGGCTGATCGGTGGTCTCGGCGCCGTCATGGGTCTGCTCAGCGCACTGCATGCGGTCGCGCCGCCGGTCAATGACACCCCGCTGATCCGGATCGGCTGGGCGGTGGTGTCCGTCGGTTCGCTGGCCTGGTCCGCGCGCTGGTTGCTGCCGTGGCCGAGTGCACGCTCCTCGGCGGTGCTGGTGGTCTGCGTCGACATCCTGATGACGCTGTCGACGCTGCTGTTCGGCGACGCCAACCTGGCCATGTCGGGCATCCCGATCCTGTTGTGTGCCGGCGGCTATGTGGTGTTCTTCCATGGGCCGAAGCTGCACCTCGCGCACATCCTCTGGTGCACCGCGTCGGTCACCGGTATCGCGGTGTGGATGGTGCTGAGCACCCCCGGATATGGACCGCAGGTCGCGATATCGCGGGCGGTCATCGCGCTCGCGGTCACGGTGTGCATCCTGCCCGCGCTGCAGTTCGGGTTCTGGCTGTTGCAGGGTAGTTCGATCCAGTCGCTGGCCGATCCGCTGACCGAGCTGACCAACCGCCGGGGGCTCGCGGTGGCGGTGCAGCGGCTCAACGAACGTGCCGTGCGACGCTCAGATGTGTGCGCCCTGCTCATCGATGTGGACGACTTCAAATGGGTCAACGACAACCTCGGGCACGCGGCGGGTGATGAGGTGCTGATCCGCACCGCGCGCCGCATCCGCGACAGCGTGGGTCCCGATGCGGTGGTGGTGCGCTGGGGCGGTGAGGAATTCCTGGTGGTGGACCGGATTCCGGTGCGGCAGGCGGAGGTCGTCGCCGAGCGGGTGCGGGCGGCGGTCTCGGCGCACGCCGAACCTGCGGTCACCGTGAGCATCGGGGTGGCGAGCTCGGACCGGCCCGACACGGCACTCGACGGCGTGATCTCGGCCGCGGACCGGGCCATGTATGAGGCCAAGGCTCACGGCGGCGACCGCGTCGTTGTGGCCGGAGCGTCAGTCCGGGAAGTCCAGCGGGATGCGTAACGTCGCCATGGTCGCCGCGAGAGCGTCGTATTGTCCTGCGAGCGTGCAGAATTCAATGATCTGCGCGCGGTTGTAGAGCTTGGACAGGGCGGTCCAGGTCTCGGCCGACATGGACCGGGTGATGACGAACTCGTCGGTCGCGGTGATGAGGACCCGCTGATGCGGCGCCAGTCCCGGCGCGTCGGGGCCCTCGAAAATGGCGGCCTGCAGGTCCGCGTTCAGCCCGCGGCTGCGGGCCAGCCTGCGGTGCTGCTGCAGTTCGTATTCGCTGTTGCGCAGATGCCCGACCCGCAGGATCACCAGTTCGGCGTCCTTGCGGTCCAGCTTGCCCGCGTAGAGCAGGTACCCGGAGAGCGGCAGCCAGGCCAGGAACATGAGCCGGTGCTGACCCAGGATGTTCATCAGGTGGAACTTCGGGGCCCGGATCCGGCGCGCGCCGGCCTTGGCGATGGCCCAGTTGAGCGGGCCGAGTTCGCGGAACCCGCCGGGCGGGATCCTGGGGGTGACATCGGATTCGGTCATGTTGTCTGCTTCACCAGATATGGGGACACCGTGCTGCGGTGTTCGTCGAGGTCGAGGGCCTTGCCCAGGGCCGGGAACGCGCGCTGCGGGCAGTTGTCGCGTTCGCACACCCGGCAGCCGGCACCGATCGGTGTCGCGGTCGTAGCGTTTGGGCCACCGGACAGATCCAGCCCTTCCGAGTAGACCAGCCGGTGCGCATGTCGGAGTTCACAGCCCAGGCCGATCGCGAACGTCTTACCCGGCTGACCATAGCGCGACGCGCGGCGCTCGACGGTGCGCGCCACCCACATGTAATCGCGGCCGTCGGGCATCTGGGCGATCTGCACCAGGATTTTGCCGGGGTTGGCGAATGTCTCGTAGACGTTCCACAGCGGGCAGGTGCCCCCGGAGGACGAGAAGTGAAAACCGGTGGCGGACTGGCGTTTGGACATGTTCCCGGCGCGGTCGACCCGAACGAAGGACAGCGGCACCCCGCGCATGGACGGGCGCTGCAGGGTGGACAGCCGGTGCGCGATGGTCTCGTAGGACACCGCGTAGAACGCCGACAGCCGTTCGACGTCATAGCGGAAGTTCTCGGCCACATCATGGAACTGCCGGTAGGGCAGCACGGTGGCCGCGGCGACGTAGTTGGCCAGTCCCAGCCGGGCCAGGGTGCGCGACTCGTCGCTGGTGAACTTGCCCTCGTCGACCAGTTTGTCGATCAGGTCGCCGAATTCCAGGTAGCCCAGTTCGGCGGCCAGCTTGAAGACGTACTGACCGCTGGCCAGGTGCCCGCCGATCTCCAGCGTGCGGGTCGCGGGGTCGAAGCGGTGCAGCACCGGATCGCCGAGGTCGGTGCGGCGCACGATGCGCACCCCGTGCACCCGGGTCAGCCGGTCGGACAGTTCGCGGGTCAGTTCGGCGCGGTGCATCCGCATCCGGATGGTGAGGTCCTCGGCGGCGGTGTCGAGCTCGTGCAGGTAGTTCTGCCGCTGGTAGAAGTAGTCGCGCACCTCTTCGTGCGGCATGGTGATGGTGCCCGAACCCGCGCCGGACCCGGAGGTGAACCGGCCCTCGGAGACGGCGGCCAGCTGGGTGCTGGTCAGCCGGTAGCGCTGGTGCAGGCTGACCATCGCCCGGGCGAAGGCCGGGTGGGTGCTGACGATATCGGCGAGCTCGGCCGGGTCGACGGCGATGTCGAGGTCGCGGTCCAGGGTCACCTCGCGCAGCTCGGCCACCAGCCGGGTGTCGTCCTGGGAGGCGAAGAAGGTGGCGTCCACGCCGAAGACCTCGGTGATGCGCAGCAGCACGGCGACGGTCAGCGGGCGGACATCGTGTTCGATCTGGTTGAGGTAGCTCGGAGAGATGTCCAGCATCTGAGCCAGCGCGGCCTGACTGAAACCGCGCTCCCGGCGGAGCTGGCGCACCCGCGATCCGACGTAGGTCTTGGACACCCCAAACAGCCTAGTCAAGGCTGCAAAGGTTGGCTTTGCATTCTTCGCAGACCATATTGGAGTCCATGAGCTTGGCGAAGACCCTGATGCCTGTCCCGGACCCGCACCCCGACGTGTTCGATGTGCAGTGGCCGTTGCGGGTCGCCGATATCAATCGCGAAGGCCGGTTGAAGTTCGACGCCGCCACCCGGCACATCCAGGACATCGGGTCGGATCAGCTGCGCGAAATGGGCTACGAGGAAACACATCCGGCGTGGATCGTGCGGCGCACCATGATCGACCTGATCGAACCGATCGAGTTCAAGGACACCCTACGGCTGCGCCGCTGGTGCTCGGGGACGTCGAACCGGTGGTGCGAGATGCGGGTACGCATAGAAGGTCGGCGGGCCGGCCTCATGGAGTCCGAGGCGTTCTGGATCAACTTCAGCCAGGAGACGCAGGCCCCGTCGCGGATCTCCGACGACTTCCTGGCCGGGCTGCGGCGCACCACGGATGTGGACCGGTTGCGCTGGAAGTCCTATCTCAAGGCCGGGCCCCGCGAGACCGCGGCGGCAGTGCGCAGGTATCCGGTCCGGGTCAGCGATATCGACCTGTTCGACCACATGAACAACTCGGTCTACTGGAGCGTGATCGAGGAGTACCTGCACGAGGCGCCCGAACTGCTGCAGGCACCGCTGCGGGTGACCATCGAACACGACTCCGCGGTCGCGCTCGGCGACGACCTGGAGATCGTCTCGCACGTGTATCCGGCCGGCTCGACCGACAAGTTCGGCCCGGAGCTTCAAGATCGCACTGTTACAACGCTCACATATGCCGTCGGTGACGAGACCAAAGCGGTCGCATCCCTGTTCCCGCTGTGACCCGGCGAGTTTTAACAGTACGGGCGTACTGACCAGCAGAAACCACTTACCGGCCGGTAGCTTCTGAACCGGTAAAGCAAGGCACTGCATTAACAACCTTCGCAACATCCCCGCGGCAGTTGGACAAAATTGGCAACTGAAACGGGTGGACCTGCGGTAATGCGGTAKGGCATCCTCGGTATAGCAACGCAGCGAAGTCACTGCAGCGTTAACAAATACTGATAGGAGCGCCCATGTCCACCGTTGGCACGCCGAAGAGCCCGGAACAGATCCAGCACGACTGGAACACCAACCCCCGCTGGAAGGGCATCGAGCGCACCTACTCCGCCGAAGACGTCGTCGCCCTGCAGGGGCACGTCGTCGAGGAGAGCACGCTGGCCCGCCGCGGTGCCGAGGTGCTGTGGGATCAGCTGCACACCATGGACTACGTCAACTCGCTGGGCGCGCTGACCGGCAACCAGGCCGTGCAGCAGGTGCGCGCGGGTCTGAAGGCCATCTACCTGTCCGGTTGGCAGGTCGCCGGTGACGCCAACCTCTCCGGCCACACCTACCCCGACCAGAGCCTGTACCCGGCCAACTCGGTGCCGCAGGTCATCCGCCGCATCAACAACGCGCTGCTGCGCGCCGACCAGATAGCCAAGGTCGAGGGTGACACCTCGGTGGAGAACTGGCTGGCCCCGATCGTCGCCGACGGTGAGGCCGGTTTCGGCGGCGCGCTCAACGTCTACGAGCTGCAGAAGGCCATGATCGCCGCCGGTGTCGCCGGTTCGCACTGGGAGGACCAGCTGGCCTCGGAGAAGAAGTGCGGCCACCTCGGTGGCAAGGTGCTGATCCCGACCCAGCAGCACATCCGCACCCTGACCTCGGCCCGTCTGGCCGCCGATGTCGCCGATGTGCCGACCCTGGTCATCGCACGCACCGACGCCGAAGCCGCCACCCTGATCACCTCCGACGTCGACGAGCGCGATCAGCCGTTCATCACCGGCGACCGGACCAAGGAAGGCTTCTACCACGTCAAGAACGGTGTGGAGCCCTGCATCGCCCGCGCCAAGGCCTATGCGCCGTACTCGGATCTGATCTGGATGGAGACCGGCACCCCGGACCTGGAGCTGGCCAAGAAGTTCGCCGAGGCCGTCAAGGCGGACTTCCCCGACCAGATGCTGGCCTACAACTGCAGCCCGTCGTTCAACTGGAAGCAGCACCTGGACGACTCGACCATCGCCAAGTTCCAGAACGAGCTGGGCGCCATGGGCTTCAAGTTCCAGTTCATCACGCTGGCCGGCTTCCACGCCCTGAACTACTCGATGTTCGATCTGGCCCACGGCTACGCCCGCAACCAGATGAGCGCCTACGTCGAGCTGCAGGAGCGCGAGTTCGCCGCCGAGGAGCGCGGTTACACCGCCACCAAGCACCAGCGCGAGGTCGGCGCCGGCTACTTCGACCGGATCGCCACCACCGTGGATCCGACCAGCTCGACCACCGCACTCGCGGGTTCGACCGAAGAGGGTCAGTTCCACTAACAACCAGAGTTGATAGCGTCAGGCCTCGTCCGTGCATACGGGCGGGGCCTGACGGCTGTCCGGAGTCCAAGGGAGTGGCAGTGAGTATCGAACGAGTCGGCGTCATCGGCGCCGGACAGATGGGCGGCGGCATCGCCGAGGTGTGCGCGAAGGCCGGGGCGCAGGTCCTGGTGTTCGAACCGACCGACGACCTGATCACGGCGGGCAGCAAGCGCATCACCGCGTCCCTGGATCGCGCGGCGGCCAAGGGCAAGCTCAGCGAGGCCGACCGGGACGCGGCGCTGGCCCGGCTGACATTCACCACCAGCCTCACCGACATGGCCGACCGTCAGCTCACCATCGAGGCGATCGTGGAGGACGACACCGTCAAGGCGAAGGTCTTCGCCGAACTCGACCGTGTCATCGAGGACCCGGACGCCGTGCTGGCGTCGAACACGTCGAGCATCCCGATCATGCGGATCGCGGCGGCCACCCAGCGCCCGGAGCGGGTGCTCGGGCTGCATTTCTTCAACCCGGTTCCGGTGCTGCCGCTGGTGGAGCTCATCTCCACCCTGGTCACCGCGGAGGGGGCGCTCGCGCGCACCGAGGATTTTGCGGCCAACGCGCTGGGCAAGCAGGTGGTGCGCTGCTCGGACCGGTCCGGCTTTGTCGTCAACGCGCTGCTGGTGCCCTACCTGCTCTCGGCGGTCCGGATGGTCGAGGCCGGCTTCGCCACCGTGGAGGACGTGGACAAGGCCGTGGTGGGCGGACTGTCCCATCCGATGGGGCCGCTGCGGTTGTCGGATCTGGTCGGGCTCGACACGCTCAAGCTGATCGCCGACAAGATGTACGAGGAGTTCAAGGAGCCGCTGTACGGCCCGCCGCCGCTGCTGCTGCGCATGGTCGAAGCGGGGCAACTCGGTAAGAAATCGGGTCAGGGCTTCTACTCGTACTGAGCCTGACGGGTAGAGTCGGGCGATGCGGTGTGGGGGCACCCGAATCTGGGTACTCGTCCGCAGTTATTCAAGACGATCACAGAGGGTTGTTTCCGAATGTCAAAAGTTGAGTCCGAGCTGGAACCGTACTACGAAGAGTCGCAGTCGATCTACGACATCTCCAACGACTTCTTCGCCCTGTTCCTCGGACCCACCATGGGCTACACGTGCGGGTACTACGAGCGCGAGGACATGAACCTCGAGGAGTCCCAGAACGCGAAGTTCGATCTGGCACTCGGCAAGCTGGGTCTCGAGCCGGGAATGACGCTGCTCGACATCGGCTGCGGTTGGGGTGGCGCGCTGGAGCGGGCCGTCGAGAAGTTCGATGTGAACGTCATCGGCATCACGCTGAGCAAGGCCCAGTCCGAATGGGCCCGCGCGCGGCTGGCGAAGCTCGACACGAAACGGTCCATCGAGATCCGGCTGCAGGGCTGGGAAGAGTTCGACGAGCCCGTCGACCGCATCGTGTCGATCGGCGCCTTCGAGGCCTTCAAGGCCGAGCGCTACCCGGTGTTCTTCGAGCGGGCCTACAGCATCCTGCCCGAGGGCGGCACCATGCTGTTGCACACGATCCTGGCGCACACCCAGGAGTTCTTCCGCACGAACGGCATCAAGGTCACGCTCAGCGACCTCAAATTCATGCGGTTCATCGGCAAGGAGATCTTCCCCGGCGGACAGCTGCCCGCCGTCGAGGACATCCAGAAGCTGGCCACCGACACCGGGTTCGACCTGCAGCGCATCCACCTGCTGCAGCCGCACTACGCGCGCACGCTGGACATGTGGGCGGCGAACCTCGAAGCCGCCAAGGACGAGGCCATCGCCATGCAGGGGCAGGAAGTGTACGACCGGTACATGAAGTACCTGACCGGTTGCGCCGACTTCTTCCGCCGCGGCATCACCAACATCGGACAGTTCACGCTGGTCAAGCCCTAGTCGGCCGGGCGGCGCTGCTAGGCCTTCTTGAGCCGCTTCTTCTCCGCCTCGACGTCGAAATCGGCTGGGGGCCACTGCAGGTCGAGGCTCTTCAGGGCCTCGATCATCAGCTCCAGCACCGCAAGCCGGCTGTACCACTTACGGTTGCAGGGCACGATGTGCCACGGGGCGTAGTCGGTGGAGGTCTTGTCCAGCATGGCCTGATAGGCCTCCTGGTAGAGCGGCCATTTCAGCCGTTCGTCGATATCGGCCGGGTTGTACTTCCAGTACTTGTCGGGACGGTCCAGGCGCGCCGCGAGGCGCTTCTTCTGCTCGTCCAGTGAGACGAACATCGCGACCTTGACGATGGTGGTCCCGGCGTCGACCAGTTCCTGCTCGAAGGCGTTGATCTCGTCGTAGCGCGGGCCCCAGACGTCCGGCGGCACCAGATTGTGCACGCGCACGATCAGCACGTCCTCGTAGTGCGAGCGGTCGAACACGCCGATGTGCCCGGCGGCGGGCAGCGCCTTGTTGATGCGCCACAGGTAGTGGTGCGACAGCTCCTCGGGGGTGGGCTTGCCGAAGCTGTGGTACTGGATGCCCTGCGGATTGCTCGCTCCGACAACATGTTTGACGATACCGCCCTTGCCCGCGGTGTCCATGCCCTGCAAGACGAGCAACACCGAACGGTGGTCGCCGCTGCGGCTGTTGGCGTAGAGCATCTCCTGCAGACCGGCGAAGCGTTCGGTGCGCTCGGCGTGCAGCGCCGGCGCGTCCGATTTGGAGCCGGTGAATCCGGGGGTGGCGTCGGCGTCGATCTCGGACACCAGGGCGCCGGGCTTGAACCGCAGATGGGTGTGGGGCTCGTGGCTCCACAGCTTCGACAGTTCCGAGGTGTTGTCTGCGCTCACAACTCGTTAGTCAAGCAGGTGTCTGGGCAGATCGGGGGATGGATGATCCTGTGAGTTGAACTTCTCCAGCGATCCGCCGACCTCGACGATGCCGCACAGCGAGCTCCACGACAGCATCGTCAGATAGTCGATGAGGTCATCGGTGGACATCCGCGGATTGGACATCCAGGAGTGGGTGGCCAACTGCACGCCGCCGACGATCATGAACGCCCACGGCTCGACTCCGGAGGTGTCCATCTTCTCCGCTTGCATGCGCCGGCGCAGCATGACCGCGAGCATGCGGGCGATGATCTGCTCGGAGTCGTTGATGGCCTTGGTGCGGCTCGACGAGCTGTTGGACATGACGAAGCGGTATGGCTCGGGCTCGGAGGCAACCGTGTCCACATAGACCCGGATGACTTCGCGCACCAGGGTGTATCCGTCGAGGTTCGAGGACAGTGCCGCGGCCATGTTGGGAATCAGCGTGACCTGGGCGAACCGCATCATCACGGCCGTGGTCAGATCGTTCTTGTCCACGAAGTAGCGGTAGAGCACCGTCTTGGACACGCCGATCTCGGCGGCGATCTCGTCCATGCTGACGTTTGCGCCGCGTTGCCGGATAGCCTCCAGCGTGCCGTCCACCAGCTCGTTRCGTCGTTCGACTTTGTGCTGGTGCCAGCGTCGTTTACGGCCGTCGGTCTTCACCGCCGCCGCGCTCTGCTGTGCCACAGTCGTGAGATTCCATTCACTAGGTCGCCTCGATACTACGGTGGACGAGCCGCTCGCGCGGTAGCGGATGATGGGGGAGTGGTACACACGAGTTTCGCGGAGTCGCTGGCCGGTGCCGACTCGGAGGCAGACCGGGAACGGCTGCGCGGGTTACGGCGGATGAAGGTCGTCGCGCTGAGCTTCCTGCTCGGTGCGACGGTGATCTTTCTGGTCTGCACCTGGCTCCAATCCCGGGGCGCCGCACCATGGGTGGGTTATGTGCGGGCCGCCGCCGAGGCGGGCATGATCGGTGCGCTGGCCGACTGGTTCGCCGTGACCGCGCTGTTCAAGCATCCACTCGGTATCCCGATTCCGCACACCGCGATCATCAAACGCAAGAAGGATCAGCTGGGCGAAGGTCTGGGCGCCTTCGTGCGGGAGAACTTCATGTCACCCGAGGTGGTCGCGACCAAGCTGCGCGATGCCGAGGTGGCCGGCCGGACGGGCAAATGGCTGGCCGATCGGCGCAACGCCGAGCGGGTGGCCGCCGAGGTGTCCACCGTGCTGCGCGTGCTCATCGAGATGCTGCGCGACGAAGACGTGCAGCAGGTGCTGGACCGGATGATCGTCAAGCGCATCGCCGAACCGCAGTGGGGGCCGCCGATCGGACGGGTGCTCTCCAGCCTGCTCGAGGAGAACCGGCAGGAGGCGCTGCTCCAGCTGCTGGCGGACCGCGCCTTCCAGTGGTCACTGAATTCCGGCGAGGTGATCGAGCGGGTGATCGAGCGCGACTCCCCGACCTGGTCACCACGCTGGGTGGATCACCTGGTCGGCGACCGGATCCACCGGGAGTTGATGGACTTCACCGACAAGGTGCGCCGCGACCCGAACCACGAACTGCGCCGCTCTGCCACCAAGTTCCTGTTCGAGTTCGCCGACGATCTGCAGAACGACGGTGCCACGATCCAGCGCGCCGAGAACGTCAAGGAACAGATCATGGCGCGTGACGAGGTGGCGCGGGCGGCCGAGACGGCGTGGGCCGCGGCCAAGCGGATCGTGCTCGAATCCGTCGACGATCCGTCCTCGACCTTGCGCACCCGGGTGGCCGACACCGTGGTGCGGATCGGTGAGTCGCTGTGCAACGACCAGGAGATGCGCGACAAGGTCGACAACTGGATCGTGCGGGCCGCACAGCACCTCGTCGAGCAGTATGGGACGGAGATCACAGCGATCATCACCGAGACCATCGAGCGCTGGGATGCCGATGAGGCGAGCCGCCGGATCGAGCTCCATGTGGGTCGTGACCTGCAGTTCATCCGGATCAACGGCACAGTGGTCGGGTCCCTGGCCGGTCTGGTGATCTACACGGTGGCGCAGCTACTTTTCTGAAGTGCTAGCAGAGTGCTTGCAATAGTTAGCACTCGTGCCTACCGTGGACTCCGTCAGCCAATAACCGACGGATCGGGGGTTCATCATGACGCAGGACGAAAATCTTGCCGTTGTGGTGAGCAACGCCGCGCACGACATCGGCGGCTACATCCGGGCTCAACGCGAGGCTGCGCAGGTGTCAGTGCGCCAACTCGCCGAGAAGGCCGGGGTCAGCAATCCCTACCTCAGCCAGATCGAGCGTGGGCTCCGTAAACCGTCGGCTGATGTGCTCAGCCAGATCGCCAAGGCATTGCGTGTCTCCGCCGAGGTGCTCTACGTCCAAGCCGGGATGCTCGAACCCAGTGAGGGCAGCAAGGTGCGTGACGCGATCGTCACCGACACCGCGATCACCGAGCGGCAGAAGCAGGTGCTGCTCGACATCTACACCTCGTTCTGTCAGCAGAACGAGGCTGAGGCCGAAATCGATGCTGCAGCAGTCGAATCCGATACAGATTCCGAACCCGAACAACCCGCTGCACAACCGACCACCATCTGAGAGGAAGAACCATGAGCGAGAAGACCCAGGCAAGCGTCGAAGACCTCAAGGCTCCGTTGCTGGCGGCTGTCGGCGCTGCCGATCTGGCCCTGGCCAAGGTCAACGAGATCGTCGAGACCCTGCGTGACCGCGCCGACGAAGCCCGCACCGACAGCAAGACCCGCGTCGAAGAGGGCCGCGCCCGCCTGACCAAGCTGCAGGAGGATCTGCCCACCCAGTTCGACGAGCTGCGCGACAAGCTGACCCCCGAAGAGCTGCGCAAGGTTGCCGAGAAGTACGCCGACGAGGCGACCAGCCAGTACAACAAGCTCGTCGAGCGCGGCGAGGCCGCCCTGGAGCGCCTGCGCAACCAGCCGGCCCTCGAAGAGGCCGCCTCGCGCGTCGAAGAGGTCACCGATCAGGCCGTCGAGCTGACCCAGGATGCGCTGGGCACCGTCGCCAGCCAGACCCGCGCGGTCGGCGAGCGCGCCGCCAAGCTGGTCGGCGTGGAACTGCCGAAGAAGGTCGAGAAGGCCACTCCGGCAACCCCGGCCAAGAAGGCTCCGGCCAAGAAGGCCGCCGCCACCCCCGCCGCCAAGAAGGCCGCCCCGGCCAAGAAGGCGGCTCCGGCCAAGAAGGTCACCCAGAAGTAGGTTCGCGAACCGGATGGCACCCGCATAGGCTGCAGGCGTGATGCTTGCAAACCTGGCGGGTGCCATTCTGCTTGTGCTGGTCGGGATCGTCGTCCTGGTCGGCGTGTACTCGTTCGTGCACGCCGCGATGCAACGGCCCGACGCGTACACCGCCGCCGGAAAGCTCACCAAGCCGGTCTGGTTGCTGATCCTGGGCGGCGGCGTGCTGCTGGCGCTGCTGCTGCGCGACGCGTTCGGCGCCGCGATCTGTGCCTGCGCGACGGGTGTCTACCTGGTCGATGTGCGGCCCAAGATCCTGGAGATCCAGGGAAAGTCGCGCTGACCCGATGCGCGTCATCGGTGCCGCGCTGTGCGCGGCAGGTCTGCTGCTGAGTACACCGGTGGCTCATGCCGAGCCCGCCGGCGCCTATATCGACCACACCTCATGGGTGCAGTGGGGCGACCTGAAGAGCCTGCGGGTCTATCCGACGCCGGCCGGCCGCGCCCAGGCCGCCACTCCGGGCACCCAGCCCCAGCAGAATCAGGCCTGGGCCGAGGTGCTGGCCATCTCCCCGGAAGCCGATATCCCGGGAATGCAAGCACAATTCAACTGCCACTGGCAGTTCGCCGAGTTCATCGAACCCGGTAAGACCAGCTGGAATCTGGAGCCGTGGCGGCCCGAGGTCACCGACGCCGAACTGGTGGCCGCCGGCTGCAACCCCGGCGGCACYGAAGAACCCTTCTAGAGCCCTGCGAAGCAGGGATCCGAGTTCTGCCCGGTGCTGGCCGGCATCGTCGCGTTGCGGGTGAAGAACTTGGCGACCACCCCGGAATCGGTGACCTCCACGCTGTCGGCCTTGATGCCCAGCGGGTAGTTCTCCGTCATCTGCTTCAGGAACGCGTCCAGCGCAGGCTGCACGGATTCGCGTGGCAGCACGAAGCCCAGGCCCGTCAGGGCCTCCACCGTCAGCGTCAGCTCGTTGTTCCGCACTTCCGGCTTGGCGACGATGCTGCCGAGCATGCCCTGCAGTTCGATGGTGCCGTCGCTGGGATTGGTCGTCACACCGTTGACGAAGCTGCCGATCAGCGGGATGGCGTTCTGGATGGTCCGCTTGATGCCGTCGGCCGACCAGGTGATCTTGGCGTCCAGCGCGCCGACGGTGCCGGGTGCGGCCGGGTTGTTGGTGACCTGGACGTCGTTGATGACGATCTCGGCCTTCATCCCCTCGGCCTCACGGATGCGTTCGCCGCCGGTGGTCACGGTGATGTTGTTGTAGTTGTCGCTCAGATACTGCAGCACGATCGGGCGGGGGCCGAAGGACACGTCGACGGTGTCCTGCACCACGCAGGAGGTCACCCGGGTCACCGTCGAGTCGGCGATCCGCCGGGCCACCAGTTCGGTGCCGACGATGCCGGCCACGGCCAGCGCCAGCACGATGACCACCACCAGCACGATCGACAGCGGATCGCGGAACAGCCGCTGAAGCCGGCTCTTCGGCTGCGCTTCCGGCGTTGCCTCCTGGTCGTGCAGCGGCGGTGGCTGCGGCACGGGTGGGGGCGGCGGCACCTCATCGGCAGGGCGGGCCCAGGGATCGGTCACGCCGTCGATTGTGCCCTAGCGAAATGAGCGCGGTTACGCAGCACCGCGATCGTCTCGCGGGCCTTCGCCGCGGCATCCAGGTCGATATCGGTCACCAGAAGCTGTTCGTCGGCGTCCGCGGCGGCGATGACCTGGCCGGTTGCCGAGGCGACGAGACTGCCCCCGACGCCCGTCGGGCCGATCGCGGCGACCTCGTCACCGGGGTAGGCCTGATCGACGGCGGCCACGACGCCGGTGGTGTCGATCGCTCGGGCCCGGGCCAGCAACGTCCACTGGTCGAGCTTGCCGGGGCCGGTGCCCCACGAGGCGTGCACCGTGATCAGCTGGGCACCGCGATCGGCCAGTTCGGCATACAGCTCGGGGAAGCGGACGTCGTAGCAGAGCGTCAGCCCCACCTGCACGCCACCGACATCGATCACGGTCGGCTGGTGTCCGGGCGCGACGGTCTTGGACTCGGAGAACCCGTACGCGTCGTAGAGGTGGATCTTGTCGTAGTGCGCGTCGGCGGTGGGTCCGGACGCGATCAGCGTGTTGGTCACCCGGCCGTCGCCCGACGGGCAGAACATGCCCGCCACGACGGTGATGCCGGTGCGCTGCGCGACGGCGCGGACCCCGTCGGCCCAGCGGCCGTCGCGGGGTTCGGCGACCGGGGCCAGCGGCACCCCGAACCGGCACATGGTCGCCTCGGGGAACAGCACCAGCGAGGCGCCGGCGTCGGCGGCCTCACGGCTGTATCGGTCGACGAGGTCCAGGTTCGCCGCAGGGTCGGTGCCGGACCGGATCTGAGCCAGGGCAATCCGCATGCGGCCAGCCTAGGTCGACGGTGACACCGCCGCCCAGGGCACGGTCAGCACCCCGTCACGCAGCCGCCGGCGCGGCGGGGCGACCGGGAAGCCGTCGGCGCGCAGCTGCTCCAGCATCGCCCGCCAGCGCACCCGCGGCCCGAACACCCCGTGCCCGGCCGCGGCCGCCCAGGCCCGGTCCGCGGCCAGCAGCAGGGCGTGGATCGGCTGGCCCTCGACGTTGTGGTGGATCAGCACCTTCGGCAGCCGCTCGGCCAGTTCCGAGGGCTGTTCGATGGCGAACGGATCGCAGGCCAGCGTCAGGCTGACCGGGCCGTCGGCGTCCAACAACACCCAGCAGCACAGCCGGCCCAGCTCGTCACAGGTCCCGTCGACCAACAGCCCGCCCGGGGCCAGCCGCGCGCACAGCTGCGCCCACGCGGCGTCCACATCGGTGACCGGGTACTGGCGCAGCACGTTGAACGCCCGCACCAGCACCGGAGACAGCCCGGCCAGTTCGAAACCGCCGAGGGCGAACTCAACCCCGTCGGTGGCGGCCTGTTGCGCGGTGCGGACCCGTTCCGGGTGGATCTCCAGTCCGACCACCCGCACGTCCGGGCGCACCGTCTGCAACCGCGACGCCAGTTCCAGGGTCGTGACGGGCAGCGCGCCGTAACCCAGATCGACGACCAGTGGATCGGCGGCCGTCAGCAGCGCCGCGCGTACCTGCGGGGAATGCACCAGCCAGCGGTCGCTGCGGCGCAACCGGTTGTAGCCGGTGGTGCCGCGCGTCGCGTGGCCCAGCGGTTTCTTCAGACGTGCTCGGTGATCCATTGCGAGGTGAACTGTTCTTCCAGCCGGACCATCTCCGCAAGTTGGCCGCCGATGAAGCCTTCGACCTTGCCGCCCAGCAGCGGGATCCGCACCTGCACGGTGGCGTGCACGTCCACCCGGGCGCCGGTCTCGATGCTGCTCATCTCCGCGGTGCCGGTGACGCTGACCGGAGCGCCGGGCACCACACCGTTGATGGTGCCGGTGGCCCGGCCGTCGCGGACCGGGGTCCACGTTTCGGTGCGCACCAGGGTGAGGTCACCGGAGTGTAACTGCGTCACGAACCCGGGCAGCCGGTGGAAACCGACCGTCTGGGTGGTGGCGATGCTGAGGCCGCCGTCGTCGCCGATGGTCAGCGCGTCCAGGGTGGCGACATCGCAGCCGGACTTCGCCAGCCGCTCGAGCCAGTACGCCTCGTCGGCGAACGCCCCGTGCACCTGCGCCACGCCGCACCCGTACTCGGCCGCCATGTCATAGGAACGCGGCATGCCGGTCACGCTACCGTTAGCGCCCGTGGCCGGAACGAATTTCGCGGGCGCGGCGGTCGCCGCGAACGTACCGCTCGTTCAGCGGACGACTTTGCGTATCGGCCCGGTAGCGCAGCGGCTGATCACCTGCGACACCACCGACCGACTCATCGCAGTGCTGTCGGCGCTGCCGGTGGCCGATGACGTGCTGGTGCTGGCCGGCGGCTCCAATGTGGTGCTGGCCGACGATCTGACGGGATTGACCGTCGTCGCGGTCGCCAACACCGCGATCACCGTCGACGGCGCCGTCCTGCGTGCCGAGGCGGGAGCCTCCTGGGATGACGTCGTGGTGGCCGCGCTGGCCCACGGTCTCGGCGGGCTGGAATGCCTGTCCGGGATCCCGGGCTCGGCCGGTGCCACCCCGATCCAGAACGTCGGCGCCTACGGGGCCGAGGTCGCCGACACCATCTCCCGGGTCAGGCTGCTGGACCGCAGCACCGGCACCGACGAATGGGTCGGGCCGGACCGGCTGGGATTCGGTTACCGGCACAGCGTGCTCAAGTATCAGTCCGAGATCATCGTGCTGGAGGTCGAGTTCAGCCTGGACCCCACGGGCCGGAGCGCACCGCTGCGCTACGGCGAACTCGCCACCACGCTGGGCGCGCGGCCGGGGGAGACGGCCGACCCGATGCGGGTACGCGACGCCGTGCTGGCGCTGCGCGGCGCCAAGGGGATGGTGCTCGACGCCGTCGATCACGACACCTGGAGCGTCGGCTCCTTCTTCACCAACCCGGTGGTGACCGCCGAGGTCTTCGAGCGACTGCGCGACGACGTCGGCGCCGCGGTCCCGCACTATCCCGCGCCCGACGGGGTGAAACTGGCCGCCGGATGGCTGGTCGAGCGGTCCGGTTTCGGCAAGGGGTATCCCGGGCCCGACGCATCCGCCCGGTTGTCCACCAAACATGCGCTGGCGCTGACCAATCGCGGCACCGCCTCCACTGCGGACCTGATCGCCCTGGCCAGGACGGTGCGCGACGGCGTATTCAGCCGTTTCGGGATCGAACTCACACCCGAGCCGGTACTGATCGGGTGCGCACTCTAGGTACGCTGGGTCCACGTGAGACCTACCGGTGGAAGTGAAGACGCCCAGCTGAGTCGGCGTCGTGCGCTCACCATCCTGGGCCTCGGCGGCGCGGGCTTCCTGGCTGCCTGCTCGAGCACCTCGGGATCGGGCATCAGCGAGCCGGAGCCGACCGAGGAAGCCTCGGCGCCGACCATCACCCTGAACCCGGAAGATGCGTCCACCGATGTGGTGCCGACGGCCGTGGCCGGCGTCAAGGTCAGCGACGGCTGGTTCCAGCGCATCTCGCTGACCAACGCCGCAGGGCAGCCGGTCGACGGGAAGCTCAATCGCGACCGCACCGAGTTCACCGTCACCGAGCCGCTCGGTTACGGCGGCGACTACACCTGGGCCGGGTCGGTGGTGGGCCGCGACGGCAAGGCCATCCCCGTCACGGGCGGGTTCAGTACCGTCAACCCGCAGACCACCGTCAGCGGCGTGTTTCAGCTCGCCGACCATCAGACCGTCGGGGTGGCCGCGCCGATCATCCTGCAGTTCGACGCCTCGATCGCCGACAGTGACCGCGCAGAGGTGGAAAAGGCGCTGAAGGTGACCACCACCCCGGAGGTCGAGGGCAGCTGGGCCTGGCTGCCCGACGAGGTCGGTGGCTCCCGCGTGCACTGGCGCACCAAGGACTATTACCCGACCGGCACCACCGTGCACGTCGACGCGAATCTCTACGGGGTGTCTTTCGGCGAGGACGCCTACGGCGCCGCCGATTCCACCCTGGACTTCACCATCGGCCGGCGCCAGGTGGTCAAGGCCGAGGCCTCGTCACACCAGATCGAGGTGATCACCGATGCCGGCGTCATCATGACGCTGCCCTGCAGCTACGGCGAGGGCGATCTGGACCGCAATGTCACCCGCAGCGGCGTGCACGTGGTCACCGAGAAGTACGAGGACTTCTACATGACCAATCCCGCCGCCGGCTACGCCAACGTCCGGGAGCGGTTCGCGGTGCGGATCTCCAACAACGGCGAGTTCATCCACGCCAACCCGAACAGTGCCGGCGCCCAGGGCAACAGCAATGTGACCAACGGCTGCATCAACCTGTCGACCGAGGACGCCGAGCAGTACTTCAACACCGCGATGTACGGCGACCCCGTGGAGGTCACCGGCACCCGGATCCAGCTGTCCTACGCCGACGGCGACATCTGGGACTGGGCCGTGCCGTGGAGCGAGTGGAAGTCCATGTCGGCGCTCAGCAGCGACGCACCGCCGACGGGAATCCCCGACACCGCGCCGGTCACCCCCAGCGATGCGCCGACGCTGTCGGGAACGCCCACCACGACGCCGAGCGCTACGCCCGGCGGTTGACGCGGGAGCCGGTCGCGCCGGTGACCTGATCGCGCGGCCGAACCACGATGAGGTCCAGGTCGACGTGCGCCGGGCGGCTCGCGACGAAACCGATGACCTCGGCGATGTCCTCGGCCACCAGCGGATCCACCCCGGCGTACACCTTCTCGGCGCGCTCGGCGTCACCGTCGAACCGGTTCAGTGAGAACTCGGTCTTCACCATTCCCGGGGCGACCTCGGTGAGCCGCACCGGCTTTCCGAACAGCTCGCTGCGCAGCGTGCGGTGCAGGACGCCCTGGGCATGCTTGGCGGTGGTGTAGCCCGAACCGTTGTCGTAGGTCTCCAGGGCGGCGATCGAGGTGACGGTGACGATGAGCCCGTCGCCGGAGTCGATCAGCTTGGGCAGCAGCGCTTTCGTCACGTGCAGGGTGCCCAGCACGTTGGACTCCCACATCCAGCGCCAGTTCTCGATGTCGGCGTCGGCCACCGACTCCAGCCCGCGGGCGCCGCCGGCGTTGTTGACGAGCACATCCACCCGGTCCAGGCGCTGCGCCAGCGCCGCCACGGCATCCGGGTCAGTGACGTCCGCCACAATCGCGGTGCCGTCGATCTCGGCGGCCAGCGCCTCGATGGGGCCGGGTCGGCGTGCCACACAGATCACGTGAAATCCCTGTGCGGCAAGAGTTTTCGCGGTTGCTTCACCGATTCCAGCACTGGCTCCGGTGACTACCGCGACGCGGCGCTGATCTGTTGAGGTCGTCATGGTGACAACCCTAAGCCTGCGCATCTGTCCTTCGCGCGAGTGCTGATAGTCGTGCTAAGTTGACGACGTGTTCTTGATCAGTCAGGCGAGTGTTCTCGCCGCGCGGTGTGCGTGTTGTTGTTGCGCACCCGCCGCGCCCTGCTGACCCCGAGGACCATTTCGTCCCGCTGAGTCGCCGGTGTGGCAGAAGCCCACCCCACCCCCGACTCAGACCAGAGGACCCCATCGTGAGCACCGCCACCGCCACCACCGTTCGCCAGACGCCCGCCGCGCACGCCAAACGTGCTCTTATGGCCCGTCACCACATCGTCGCGCCGTCGCTGAAGGTGGCCGATGCGGCCGCCGCATCGGTGTTCGGGGCTGCCCGCCAGCGCGGTCCGATCGCCCGCGACGCCATCGCCCGTGTCACCGGACTGAGCATCGCCACGGTGAACCGCCAGGTCACCGCCCTGCTCGACGCCGGGGTGCTGCGCGAGCGCGCAGACCTCGCGGTGTCCGGCGCGATCGGCCGCCCCCGCGTCCCGGTCGAGGTCAACCATGAGCCGTTCCTGACCCTGGGCCTGCACATCGGTGCCAAGACCACCAGCATCGTGGCCACCGATCTGTTCGGTCGCACCCTCGACGTCGTCGAGACCCCGACGCCGCGCGGTGCGCAGAACGCCGCGCTGGCCTCGCTGGCCGGCAGCGCCCGTCGCTACCTGAGCCGCTGGCACCGCCGCCGCCCGCTGTGGGTGGGCGTTGCCGCCGGTGGCGTCGTGGACAGCACCTCCGGATACCTGGACCACGCCCGGCTGGGCTGGACGGAAGCGCCGGTCGGCCCGGTGCTGGCCGAGACGCTGGGACTGCCCGTGTCGGTCGCCTCGCACGTCGACGCCATGGCCGGCGCCGAACTGCTGCTCGGGGTGCGTCGTCCCAGTGCGCAGGTTGGCACCAGCCTCTATGTCTACGCCCGTGAGACCGTCGGCTACGCGCTGTCCATCGGTGGCCGGGTGCACTCACCGTCCAGCGGCCCGGGCACCATCGCCGCACTCCCGGTGAGCTCCGAATTGCTGGGCGGCACAGGGAAACTGGAGTCGACCGTCAGTGACGAAGCGGTGCTGAACGCGGCCCGCGCCCAGCGCATCGTGCCGTCCGAGGGCCCCGCGTCGACGCTGCCCGCGGTGCTGCGCGCCGCCCGTGGCGGCCACGAGGGCGCCCGCGCGCTGCTGGCCGAGCGGGCCAGGGTGCTCGGCGAGGCCGTGGCACTGCTGCGCGACATGCTCAATCCCGACGACCTGGTGGTCGGCGGTCAGGCCTTCACCGAATACCCCGAGGGTATGGAGCTCGTCGAGCGCGCGTTCGCGGCACGGACCGTGCTGGGATCCCGCGATATCCGGGTGACCGCCTTCGGAAACCGCGTGCAGGAAGCCGGCGCGGGCGTGGTGTCGCTCGGCGGGCTCTACGCCGACCCGATCGCCGCCATGCGTCGCTCGCAGCTGCGCCGCGGCGAAGCGGGTGTGCTCGGCGCATCCTGACCGGGCAGGTGTAGACATGAGCATGTGCGCGCCGTCCCAGAAACGCCCGGACTGAAGGACACTGCCCGTCGCGTTGCGGTGCTCTCGGTGCACACCTCGCCACTGGCCCAGCCCGGAACCGGTGATGCCGGTGGCATGAACGTCTACGTGCTGCAGACCGCGCTGGAACTGGCCCGCCGCGGTGTCGAGGTGGAGATCTTCACCCGGGCCACCTCCTCGGCGGACGCCCCGCTGGTCCAGGTGGCGCCCGGGGTGCTGGTGCGCAATGTGGTGGCCGGGCCCTTCGAGGGTCTCGACAAGCACGATCTGCCCACTCAGCTGTGCGCTTTCACCGCGGGCGTGCTGCGCGCCGAGGCCACCCACGAGCCCGGCTACTACGACATCGTGCATTCGCACTACTGGTTGTCCGGGCAGGTCGGCTGGCTGGCCGCCGACCGGTGGGCGGTGCCGCTGGTGCACACCGCGCACACGCTCGCCGCGGTGAAGAACGCCGCGCTCGCCGAAGGGGACGCCCCGGAGCCCGCCTTGCGCTCGGTCGGCGAACAGCAGGTGGTCGATGAGGCCGACCGGCTGATCGTGAACACTGAAATCGAAGCGCAGCAACTTGTTTCGCTGCACCATGCGGACCGGGGCAGTATCGACGTGGTGCATCCGGGGGTGGACCTGGAGGTCTTCACTCCGGGCTCCAAGCGCGACGCGCGGGCGGCCCTGGGCCTGGACCCGCGCGAGAAGGTGGTGGCCTTCATCGGCCGTATCCAGCCGTTGAAGGCCCCCGATGTGCTGCTGCGGGCGGTGGCCGAGCTCCCCACGGCGGGCAGGAGCGCAGCGACCGGGGAATCAGCACCGGTGAGGGTGGTCATCGCCGGTGGGCCCTCGGGCAGCGGACTGGCCGCGCCGGACTCCCTGGTTCGGCTGGCCGAGGAACTGGGTATCACCTCGCGCGTGAGCTTCCTGCCTCCGCAGTCCCGCGAAGAACTGGTGAACGTCTACCGCGCCGCCGATATCGTCGCCGTGCCCAGCTATTCGGAATCCTTCGGCCTGGTCGCCGTCGAGGCGCAGGCCTGCGGCACCCCCGTGGTGGCCGCGGCGGTCGGCGGCCTGCCGGTCGCGGTGCGCGACGGGGTCAGCGGCACCCTGGTCGACGGACACGACGCGGGGGACTGGTCGCAGGCGATCGGCGCGCTCTTGGAGCGCGGCCCGGAGACGATGAGCGCCGCCGCGGTGGCCCACGCCGCCACGTTTTCCTGGGCGCACACCGTGGATGCGCTGCTGGACAGCTACACCCACGCCATCACCGATTACCGGGCCCGGCATCCCCGCCGTGAACCCACCGGGCGCCGCAACGGCCGGCGATTCGCGCTGCGCAGGGGGGTGCGGGCATGACCACGAACGGATTGAGCGGCGTGCAAGCGGTCATCGAGAAGACGCTGCAGGCCAACGAACTCGAATACGAGCACCACAAGGGCGCCCACGGCKGGCTGCCCGGAATCGTGGTGGCACTGCCGGGCGAGCGCAGGCTCAAGACCAACACCATCCTGAGTATCGGCGAGCACTCGGTGCGCGTGGAGGCCTTCGTCTGCCGCCGCCCCGACGAGAACTTCGAAGCCGTCTACAAGTTCCTGCTCAAGCGCAACCGCAGGCTCTACGGGGTGGCCTACACGCTGGACAATCTCGGCGACATCTACCTGGTCGGCTGGATGGCCAACGGTTCGGTCGACGCCGACGAGATCGACCGGATACTCGGCCAGGTGCTCGAAGCCGTCGACTCCGACTTCAACACGTTGCTGGAGTTGGGTTTTCGCACGTCCATCCAGAAGGAGTGGGAGTGGCGGGTGGCCCGCGGTGAGTCGCTGAAGAACCTGGCGGCGTTCGAGCATCTCATCGAAGACTGAGCTGTCGTGACAGAATGCCAGCCATGGCGAATCTGATCCTGCTGCGTCACGGCGAGAGCACGTGGAACGAGAAGAACCTGTTCACCGGTTGGGTCGACGTCGACCTCACCGAGAAGGGTCGGGCCCAGGCGATACGCGGCGGCGAACTGCTCGCCGATCAGGGCGTGCTGCCCGACGTGCTGTACACCTCGCTGCTGCGCCGGGCGATCGTCACCGCCAACCTGGCGCTGGAGGCCGCCGACCGGCTGTGGATTCCGGTGCACCGGGACTGGCGCCTCAACGAGCGTCACTACGGCGCGCTGCAGGGTCTGGACAAGGCCGCCACCAAGGAGAAATACGGTGACGAGCAGTTCATGGCCTGGCGCCGCAGCTATGACACCCCGCCGCCGCCCATCGAGAAGGGCAGCGAGTTCAGCCAGGACGCCGACCCGCGCTACGCCGATATCGACGGCGGACCGCTGACCGAATGCCTCGCCGATGTGGTGGCCCGCTTCGTGCCGTACTTCGAGCAGACCATCGTTCCCGACCTCAAGGCCGGCAAGACGGTGCTCATCGCCGCGCACGGCAACTCGCTGCGTGCCCTGGTCAAGTATCTGGACGGCATGTCCGACGACGACATCGTCAGCCTCAACATCCCGACCGGCATCCCGCTGCTCTACGAGCTGGACGACAACCTCAAGCCGGTGGTGCCCGGTGGCCGCTACCTGGACCCGGAGGCCGCCGCCGCCGGAGCCGCGGCGGTCGCTGCGCAGGGCGCCAAGTAAACAAACGGCGGGTGAACGCGAGTAAACGGTGAC
>NZ_JBFUKN010000088.1:0-26166 GCF_056400845.1 Mycobacterium sp. P4_H6
GGGTGGTCGCGCGACGGGTGGGCGGGGAGCGGCCGGCGGTACCGGCGGCGGCGTAGGCGGGTTGGGCGGCCAGACCGGAGGCGGGCGGTGACGCGGGTCGCGGCGGATCTCCTGTGACGGTTCCCGCCGGGGTGCCTCCGGACGATGCGGCGGGTTGTCGTTCACACCTGCGAATGTACTGCTCGGCGGGTGATTCTCAGCTCAACCAGTCCAGCTCGCCGGCGGCCAGTGAATAGCCGACGAAGGCCACCGCGTCGATCAGGCCGTGGGCGACGATCAGCGGCCACAGCTTGCCGGTACGCATCCACACGTAGCCGAAAATCAGGCCCATCGCGATATTGCCCAGCCCCGCGCTGTAGCCCTGATAGAGGTGGTAGCCCCCGCGCAGCAGCGCCGAGATCAGCAGCGCCACGCCTGCGCTGATGTTGAGCTGACGCAACCGGGTGATCAGGAAGCCGACGACGATGATCTCCTCGGCCCAGCCGTTGGCGAACGCGATCATCAGCAGCAGCGGTATCCGCCACCAGGTGTCGTTGAGTTCGGCCGGTTCCACCTCGGCGCTGAGTCCCAGGACACGCGCCGCCACGTACAGCGCGAGCCCCGGTATGCCGATCAGTGCGGCCAGTCCGAGCCCGCCGGTCAGGTCGGGGTGCAGCCGGAAGCGGCCGAGGCCGATCTGGGCGGGGCCGGTCCCGGTGCGYCACAAGAGGTAGAGACCGAGGGCGCCCCACGCCAGCAGTTGGACCACCGAGGCCACATTGAGGCCCAGGTCGATCAGGTCGAAGGGTGACCGGCGTTGGTTGAGCGCCACCGTCTGGCCACCCAGCCCGAGCAGCACCGCCTCGATGAGATTGAGCAGCGCCACATAGGCACTCAGTCCGAAGGTGACCGCCAGCACGACGGCGATCTCGATCCGCAGCGTCCGAGGGGACGGCAGCGGCCCTGGGGGTGCAGTCACCGCCGCCAGGCTAATGGCGGGTCAGATGCGCCGCGCGCGCAACCCGTTGAGGAACGGGCAGCCCATCAGCACCCGGATGGCCTGGCTCAGGCCGGTGACGTCATCGACGGGTTTGGCGAAGGGCAGCCGGACGTCGTGATCGCCGGACTCGTCCTCGACCCGCAGTTGCACGCCGTAGCGGTCCAGTCCCAGCGGGCGGACCCGGCCGCTGCGCAGGGTCTGCGGCAGTCGGGTGGCCAAGCGTTCCACCACCTCGCGGTGTGCGGATTCCAGGTGGCGCAGCCAGCACGACTCCAGCCCGCAGAACGGATCGGGCCGGGCGGCCAGCAGCGCGCCCACGCCGACGGACTCGGCGCCGGTGGAATCGGCGACCACCACCGATTCGATCTCCAGGCGGGCCAGCGCGTACGGGGTGTCGCCGCGGGACGCTTCGGCGCTACCGGTATTCACCTGCAGCAGAGCCGGGTTGGGGTTCTCGGTGGCGACGAGGTCGAGCATCCCGGCCACTTCGCCGTCGGGTACCAGGAACATCCGGCCCTGGATCCAGACCAGTGAGCGCACCGGTTCGCGCAACGGCAGCGGCGCGTAGTCGGTCATCTCCAGCACGGCCTGCATGCCTGCCGAGCCGGACGAGACCACCATGCCTGCCAGCAGCCCGTCGGCGGGGATGGTGATGGCGAAGGAGCCGTCATCGAGCAGATGGTGGACCGGCGTGGCGGCGGGCTCAAGGCCCTCCACGGCCAGCATCGCGCCGCCGGCGCGGGCGCAAGCGCTGCGGATCCGCTCGGCTGTCGTCGGTGCCGTCACAGACATCTGATCACCTTCCGGTTAGTGAGGTAAGCCTTACTTAACTACAGATCCTGMTGGATGCGCAAGGTTTCCCCCGGCGTACCGGGAGGCTGGTCGCCGAGCCACTAGGGTTGAGGACGTGCCACGTATCGCCTACCTCGGACCCGAGGGGACCTTCACCGAGGCGGCATTGCTGCAGATGGTGGCCGGTGGGCTGGTGCCGCCGGGCGACGCGTCCACCGAGGTCGTCCCGCTGCCCCATGACAGCGCGGGCGGCGCGCTCGAAGCGATCCGCACCGGCGACACCGACTACGCGTGCGTACCGATCGAGAACTCGATCGACGGTTCGGTGATCCCCACCCTCGACGGCCTGGCCGATGGGTCCGCCCTGCAGATCTACGCCGAGCACACCCTCGACGTGGCGTTCACCATCGTCACCCGGCCGGGGGTGACAGCCGCCGATATCCAGACGGTGGCCGCGTTCCCGGTGGCCGCCGCGCAGGTCCGCAAGTGGCTGGCGGCCCACCTCCCGAACGCCCGCATCGTGCCGGCCTACTCCAATGCCGCCGCGGCCCAGGATGTGGCGGGCGGTGGCGCCGATGCCGGGGTCAGCACCGCCCTCGCCGCGCAGCGCTACGGACTGGCGGTGCTGGCCGCCGACATCGTCGACGAAGCCAACGCACGCACCCGCTTCGTGCTGGTCGGCCCGCCGGGGGCCCCGCCGGCCCGCACCGGTGCCGATCGCACCTCGGTGGTGCTGCGCCTGGACAACGTGCCGGGCGCGCTGGTGGCGGCCATGACCGAGCTGTCGATCCGGGGCATCGACCTGACCCGCATCGAATCCCGGCCCACCCGAACAGAATTGGGCACCTACAAGTTCTTTCTCGACTGTGTCGGCCATATCGCCGACGAGGCCGTCGGTGAGGCGCTCAAGGCGCTGCACCGGCGCTGCGCCGACGTCCGGTACCTGGGTTCGTGGCCGACCGGCGCGGCGGTCGGGGCGGTGCCCCCGGGTTTCGATGAGGCGGCAGGCTGGTTGCAGGCAACACGGACAGGAGGATCGGCATGACGGGGCGCCTGGTGCTGGTGCGGCACGGACAGTCCTACGGCAACGTCGAGCGACGCCTCGACACCTTGCCGCCGGGTGCGGCGCTGACCGACCTAGGCCATCAGCAGGCGCGCACCTTCGCCGCCGACTGGACGAGCCCGATCGCCATGGTGGCGCACTCGGTGGCGACCAGGGCACGCGAGACCGCGGCGGGGATCGCCGGCCATCTCGACCTGTCGACCGACGAGTTCGAAGGCATCCACGAGGTTCAGGTCGGCGATCTGGAGAACCGCAACGACGAAGCCGCGATCGATACCTTCGAGGCGGTGTACCGCAGCTGGCATCACGGCGATCTCGATGTCCCGGTGCCCGGCGGCGAGACCGGGCGGCAGGTGCTGGACCGGGTGGTGCCGGTACTCACCGAGCTACGGCTGCGTCATCTCGACGATGACCGGTGGCACGGCGACATCGTGGTGGTCAGCCACGGCGCCGCGATCCGGCTGGTGGCGTCCGTGCTCGCCGGGGTGGACGGTGCCTTCGCGGTGGACCATCACCTGAACAACACCGAGTCGGTGGTGCTCAGCCCGATCACCGACGGCCGTTGGAGTTGCGTGCGGTGGGGTTCGTTGACCCCGCCGTTCTATCCCGACGCCGAGGAGAAGGAAACAGCCGAGACCGCCGGCCCCATGGGCTGATCCACCGCGCAGCCGCACCCGACGGCATAGCAGTCGATGGTGTAGCCGTGCAGCGCCTCCGGGGTGACGCAGTCGGCTTCTGTGCACTCCGGGCGCAGGCCGATGTGCAGGATCACGGTGCCGTGGCAGTGCTCGTGCTCGACGCCGCACTCCCGGCAGGTCCCGGATTTTTGGCTTGTCGTGCTCATATCCGTCATTGTGGCACCGCGCACCGACAGGGCACGGTTCCGACCCGGCGGGTCGGGCACAGGTGTCACGCCCAACCCAGTTCGTGCAGGCGCTCGTCATCGATACCGAAGTGGTGGGCCAGCTCGTGCACCACCGTGATGGCCACCTCGTCGACCACCTCGTCCTCGGTCTCACACATGTCCAGTAGAGCGTCCCGGTAGATGGTGATGGCGTCGGGCAGCGCCCCTGCGTAGGTCGAGTCCCGCTCGGTCAGGGCGATGCCCTCGTAAAGCCCGAGCAGGTCGGGCTCGTCGGGATGGCGCGCCTCGACCAGGAAGACGACGTTGTTGGCCGCGGCGGCCAGTTCGGACGGGATCAGATCGAGCGCGTCGGAAACCAGTTCCTCGAACCGCTGCGCGCTCATCGAGACCGGCACGCGATTACGGGAGCGGCGGCGGCACGGGCTCGACCGGCGCAGGCCCGGGCGGCGGCGCGGGGGCGCCCTCGGGTGCCGGCGGGGCGGGCGGGGGAACCCCCTCCATCGGAGGACCGGCCGCCGGAGGTGGCGGCGGGGGGACCGGGGGACCGTTGAGGAAGGTGTTCCCGCCCACGGGCGCCTCAGACGTGGGCGCCGCCTCGGAGGTCTGGCTTGCCTGCCCGGGCAGGTGCTCGTTGGACTCGGTCTGCTGGCTGCTGCTGCTGGAACTGCCGCTGCTGCTGCTTCCGCTCCCACTGCTGTCGGACTCGTCGTAGGTGATCTGCGAGGAGGTGTCGATCGGCGGCAACGGGATGGCCGGGATGTTCAGCCGCTCATCCGGGATGTCCGGCGGCGGGACCGGGGGACGGCCGTTGATCATCAGCGGACCCTTGGCACTGTTCAGCAGGGTCGACCAGCCGCCGTTGCCGAGGGTGGCGCCGATGCTGCACGACACCTGGTGGCTGCCCGCCGACCAGCTCGGCAGTGCGATGGTGCTGTACACCAGCGTCAGCGTGGTGGTGCGCAGTTGTAGCGGCGCGAGGTAGGCGTCGGTCACCCGCGAGCAGTTGTCCTTGACGAAGGTGTCCTGGTCGCCCTCCGCGGGCAGGCCCTGGGGGAACTTCTCGGCGAGATTGACCGCGCCGGTCACCTCCAGGGAGTGCGGTCCCGCGCAGTCCACCGGGATGTCGGTGGGCTGGTTGGTGGCCGGGTCGATGCCCAGGCAGGTGCCCCCGGGCCAGACCTTGGACTGATCGATGTCGGCGACCTTGCCCTGGAAGGCCTGCTGCTGGTTGTTGGCGCCCGGCAGTTGCAGACCGCACAGCATCCGCCGTTCACCGGCCTGGCGCCAGGTCTTCTCACCGGACCAGAGCAGGCTGACACTGAACCGCCCGTTGGGGTCGTATCGGTCACCGAGGTAGCGCTGCACGGCGCTCTGGCACTGCTCCTGGCTGATCTGCTGGATGCGGGCCGGCGACGGCGGCGCCGCGTCCGGGCCGTACTCGGTGCCCGGGAAGGTGCGCATGTCGATGGACTCGGCGACCTCGAACCGGTGCTCGGTGGTGCAGTCCACGATCTGCGCGGCGTCGGGGGTGCGTTCCGGCCAGTTCAGGCAGTCGCCGCCCTTGGCGTTGTCGAAGGTGCTGTTGGTGCGTAACCCCAGCGCGCTGGATCCGGAGTTCAACCCGGCCAGTCGGCCACCGACAGCGGTGTCGGGCAGCACGGTGATGACGCCGGCGATCAGCAGTCCACCCAGGGCGGTCAGCAGCAGGGCGCGGCGGGTGGGGCTGAGCGGGGTGCTCAGGGACAGCGCCTTGCGCCATCGAGACACCGGTTTCTGCGAGGTCTGCGCCTCGTACAGAAACGGTTCCGGGCTATCGGGTGCGTCCAACATCGCCTCCCATTGTGACAGGCGTGTCACGATGTGTGACAAGTGATGCACTTGTAATGTTATGTGGTTGTGGCCCGCGGGCCGTCTGCCGGCGGCGCGCAAGTAGGGTTACCGCCGTGATCGACCTCAAGCTGCTACGCGAAGAGCCCGATCGGGTGCGCGCCTCACAACGCGCCCGCGGCGAGGATCCCGGCCGGGTGGACGCCCTGCTGGCCGCCGATACCGCGCGCCGATCGGCCATCTCCACCGCCGACACCCTGCGCGCCGAGCAGAAGTCCGCCAGCAAGCTGGTCGGCAAGGCCACCCCCGATGAGCGACCGGCGCTGCTGGCCCGCGCCAAGGAGCTCGCCGACGAGGTCAAGGCCGCCGAGGCGCAGCAGGCCCAGGCCGAAGCCGCGTTCATCACCGCCCACATGGCGGTCTCCAATGTCATCGTCGACGGCGTGCCCGCCGGCGGCGAGGACGACTTCGCCCTGCTCGACACCGTGGGTGAACCGCCGGCCATCGAGAACCCGCGTGACCACCTGGAACTCGGTGAGGCGCTGGGTCTGRTCGACATGGAACGCGGCGCCAAGGTGTCCGGGTCGCGGTTCTACTTCCTGACCGGCCACGGCGCGCTGCTGCAGCTGGGCCTGCTGCAGYTGGCCGTCCGGCTGGCCACGGCCAACGGTTTCACGCTGATGATCCCGCCGGTGCTGGTACGGCCGGAAGTGATGGCGGGCACCGGATTCCTGGGCGCCCACGCCGACGAGATCTACCGGTTGGAGGCCGACGATCTCTACCTGGTCGGCACCTCGGAGGTGCCGTTGGCCGGGTACCACAGCGACGAGATCCTGGACCTGTCCGCGGGGCCGCTGCGCTACGCGGGCTGGTCGTCGTGTTTCCGGCGGGAGGCCGGCAGCTACGGCAAGGACACCCGCGGCATCATCCGGGTGCACCAGTTCGACAAGGTCGAGGCCTTCGTCTACTGCAAACCCGAGGACGCCGAAGCAGAACACCAGCGTCTGCTGGGCTGGCAACGCGAGATGCTGGCGGCCATCGAGGTGCCCTACCGGGTGATCGATGTGGCCGCGGGCGATCTGGGCTCCTCGGCGGCGCGCAAGTACGACTGCGAGGCGTGGGTGCCCACCCAGGGCACCTACCGGGAGCTGACGTCGACATCGAATTGTTCGACGTTCCAGGCACGTCGGCTTTCCACCCGCTATCGCGACGAGAACGGCAAGCCGCAGACCGCGGCGACCCTGAACGGCACCCTGGCGACCACCCGCTGGCTGGTCGCCATCTTGGAGAACCATCAGCAGCCAGACGGCAGCGTGCGGGTGCCCGCCGCCCTGGTGCCCTACGTCGGTACGGAGGTCCTGACACCGTGATCGAAATCGATACGACGGAACTGCGCACCTGGTTCGGTTTCGGGGTTGCCGGCAACTTCGCCGGTCACCTCGAACAGGCCGGGGAGGCAGATGATTTCGTGAACGTCGCCTCCGAGGGAACCGCACCCAAGGGCATCTTCCCCTGGTACGCCCCGGGCAACGACACCTTCCTCGGCGAGTTCCCGCTCTCGCAGGACGCCATCACCCTGCCGGCCAGCGACGAGCCGCTGAACCTGCAGATCGAACCCGAGGTCGGACTGGCCTGCCGGGTGGTGTGGCGCGGTGACACGGTGTCCTCGCTGGAGCCGTTCGCGCTCGGCGCCTTCAACGACTGCTCGATCCGGCGGCCGGGAGCCCCCAAGATCAGCTACAAGAAGAACTGGGGCCCGGCCTCCAAAGGTGTTGCGCGCCAGTTCTTCGACATCAGTGACCTGACACCGGACGGCCCGACCGCCACCCTGCGGCTGGTCTGCTACCTGCACAGCGCCGACGGGCAGCAGCACGAGTACGGGGTGGACAGCCCGCTGCTGGGCTACTCCTACTACGGCGAGGTGCTGCTGGACTGGATCACCGAACGGCTGGCCCACCAGAAGGGCTCGCCGGAAACACCTCTGGAGGATGTCGGCGCGCTGATGGTGGCCTCGGGTCATCCCGAGCACGTGCTCATCGGTATCGGCGCGACGAAGTACACCGAGTTGGGTGAATCGACCTACCTCTCGCCCGGCGACGAGGCCATCGTGCGGGTCTATGACACCGCCTCCGATGCGGCTTCCGAACTGCGGCAAACGGTTTCGGGCAAGTAAGCACAGTGGCAGCCACGGTCCGCGAGCTCTGGCGTTTTCCGGTCAAGTCGATGGGCGGTAGCCGGGTCGACCGGGTGCGCATCGATCGCCGCGGCGTGCATGCCGACCGGTTGTGGGCGGTCCGCGATCTGGAGAAGGGTGTCACCGCTTCGGCGCGACGCCTTCCGGCACTCCTCGGGTGCACCGCACGCTATCTGGCTGAACCCGGTGCGGACGCCGGGCCGGGCAATGTCCCGGCCGTTGCGGTGACCTTTCCCGACGGCCGCGAACTGACCGGCGACGATCCGGAGATTCATGCGGCGCTGTCGGAACTTCTGGGCCGGGAGATGCGGCTGGTGGCACTGCCTCCGGTCGACGACACCAGCCAGCACCGGATGTCGGTGTCGGACTCGCTGGCCAACTTCCGGGCAGCCCAGGTGCGCAAGGACTTCGGGCTCAGCGAGGCCGAGGCGTTACCGGACACGTCGGTCTTCTCACCCAAGGACATCATCACGCTGGCCCGGTTCTCCACACCGCCGGGCAGCTTCGCCGACCTGAGCCCGGTGCATCTGATGAGCACCGCGAGCCTGCGCCAACTGGCACCCGGCGCCGAGCCCTACGATGTGCGGCGGTTCCGGCCGAACGTCCTCGTCGACACCGGCGAGGACGGTCCGGAGTTCCCCGAATCATTCTGGGTGGGCCGCGAGTTGAGCATCGGAGCGGCTCGGCTTCAGGTCACCATCCCGACCATAAGGTGCGTGGTGCCGACCCGCCCGCAGCCCGAGATCGAACTGGACAAGACCATCACCCGGCAGCTGGCCGAACGCACCGATCGTTTTCTCGGGGTGTACGCCGATGTGTCGGCTTCCGGCCTGGTCAGCGTCGGTGACGCGGTGCACGTGCATACCGGCAAGGCGCCCAACGCATTCCAGCGCGCCACCATGGCAGTGAACAAATCCGCGACCAGGGGCGTGCAGCGGTTGCTGGAGGCGACCGTGCTGCGCGAACGCTAGTCCGCCAGCAGTTCCTCCAGCACCGCCAGGAACTCCTTGACGCGCAGCGGGGTGAATGCCGGGCTGGGCCGGGTGCCCGGCACGTCGAGCACCACCAGGGTGGATTTGATAGGGCGCCACACGTCCAGTGGCAGCCAGCGACGCGGATCGTCCGAGGGGCCCCAGATCCGGAACCGGTCGAATGCCAGTCCCATCGACTCGGCCCGGTAACCACGGATCGCCTGCAGCGGAATGATCTTCGATGTGCCCGACGGGAAGTGGTAACGCCGCAGCGTCAGGGCCTGGCGATCGAGCTGGATCAGGCCGTCGTCGTAGGACACCGTCGTGGTCATGTCGTTCTCGAGCTCCTCAGCTGGTGGCCCTTGGCCGTCAGGCACCGGCCGTTCTCCAGGTTCCACTGCCAGCCGTGCAGATTGCAGGTCAGGGTGGATCCCTCCACCACACCGAACTTGGACAGATCGGCCTTCAGGTGCGGGCAGCGGCGCTGGATCTCCCAGCCCTCCAGGACGGTGGAGGCGCTGTCGTCGTGTGCCTCGGCGAACCATCCGTCGGCGTAGGCGATCCGCTCGTCGGTGAGGCATTTGAAGAAGGTGTACAGGTATTCGTTGTAGCCGCCGACCCGCCAGGCCTTGAACCGGGTGGACAGGAAGATGGTGTTCACCCAGTCCGGTTCGTTGTCACGGACCACCGTGCGCACCAGTTGGGCCGGGATCTCGAAGCCGTAGCGGAACTTCTCATCCGGAACCGGTTCGCGTACAGCTCGTTTCGGGAAGTCGATGACCACCGTCTCGACGCTCTTGACGCCGGGCAGCCGGAGTTCGACGGGGTAGCCGATACCGTCGCAGATCTGATCGGAGGCCAGCATGATGGGCTCGAACAGCGCGCGCAGCGGTTCCAGCAGTGAGTCGCCGTCGGCCGGGGCCCATGCCGCCTTCTCGGCGGCCAGCACCGGCGCCTGGCGCTGGGCGTACTGCTCGATGTAGGCGGCCTTGCCGGTGGTGAAGATGGCCTCCGGGTCATCTACCGGGTGGACGAGCGAATTGAGCTGTGAGCCGGCGAAATCCGCGGTCGATCCGGGGATCATCAGCAGGCCGCCGTCGTGCCCGTGGCGGCGCATCTGGTCCAGGAACACGATCTGGTCCGGGAAGATGTTGGCCGGGTCGCCCTGGTCGTCGTTGAGATCGCGCAGTGCCGGGTCCAGGAAGCACGGCGGGCCGGCCGAGGGCACCACCCAGGTGGCGCCGACCTGCGCGATGTACTGCCGGCAGCGATCCATCTGGCGCTGCCGCTTCTGGGTGCCGAACGCCGCCTTCGCGCGGGCCGGCATGTCGTAGACCATCGGATACCAGATGGCCCCGGAGTACTGCAGCATGTGCACGTCGACATGGCCGAACTCGGCGGCCAGCATGTCGAGGTCGATGGGCCGGGCGTCGTTCATGTTGAAAGCGGTTGTGGCGCCGTCCGACACCACCAGACCGGAGTCGCCGATGGGCCCGTCGGCGGGCGCCCGCAACGCGATGATCATCACGTCGAGATCGCCCTTGGGCCCACTGACCCGCTGCTTCACCGAATCGGTGGTCTCCACGAAGGTGTGGAAACCCAGCCCCTCCAGCTCGCGGCGCAGATCCGGCACCGGATAGTCGGGCAGCAGCACGACGGCGTCCTTGTTGACGTGCGCGCGCAGCAGCGCCGGATCGAAGTGATCCTTGTGCAGGTGGCTGACGTAGAGGTAGTCGCAGTCCCCGAGGGCATCCCAGTCCAGCCCGGTGTTGTCCGGGAACGGGAACCACGACGCGAAGTAGGCCGGATGGACCCAGGGGTCGCACAGGATGCTGCCGGCTTCCGTATCAATCCGAAAACCGGCGTGTCCGACGCTTGTGACCTGCACGAATGCCTCTCCTGGTGGTGGATGCTCGGTCACGAGTTTAGCGCCAGCACGGGCGCTCCTCCGCCTCGGCGGGCCGGTGGAACTAGGCTGGAGGTGTGGAACCGGTATACGGGACAGTCATCCAAGCCGCCCGACTGGTCTGGCGGCTGCAGGGGCTGAAGTTCACCGTGACCGGTGTGGAGAACCTGCCGGTGACCGGCGGCGCCGTCATCGCCGTGAACCACACCAGCTACTTCGACTTCACCTTCGCCGGCCTGCCCGCCTACCGGCAGGGCCGCGGCCGCAAGGTGCGCTTCATGGCGAAGAAGGAGGTCTTCGACCACAAGGTCGGCGGGCCGCTGATGCGCAGCCTGCGCCACATCGAGGTGGATCGGGCCAGCGGCGCCGACTCCTTCGCCGCGGCCTGTGCGGCGCTGAAGGCGGGCGAGCTGGTCGGGGTCTACCCCGAGGCGACCATCAGCCGCAGCTTCGAGATCAAGGGATTCAAGTCCGGCGCGGCCAGGATGGCGATCGCGGCCGACGTGCCGATCATCCCGCACATCATCTGGGGCGCCCAGCGCGTCTGGACCAAAGGGCACCCACGCAACATGCGCAGGCCCAAGGTGCCGATCTCGATCGCCGTCGGCGAACCGATCTATCCGACACTGCCGCCGGCCGAACTGACCGAACTGCTGCACCACCGGATGCAGCATCTGCTGGAGAAGGTGCAGGAGTCCTACGGTTCGCATCCCAAGGGTGAGTTCTGGGTGCCGCACCGCTTGGGCGGCAGTGCGCCGACGCTGGCCGAGGCCAACCGGATGGACATGGACGAGGCCGCCGAGAAGGCGGCCAAGCGTGCGGCCAAGCACGCGGGTGAGGACGGCTGATGCTGCCCACCCTTATCGCGACCGACGTCGACGGCACGTTGCTCGACGAGCACGAACGGGTGACGCCGCGCACCGCCTCGGTCATCCGTGCCGCGGTGGACGCCGGCACCCGTTTCGTGCTGGCCACCGGCAGACCGCCACGCTGGGTGCCGCCGGTCGTCGAGCAACTCGGTTTCGCGCCGATGTCGGTGTGCGCCAACGGCGCAGTCGTCTATGACCCGGAGACCGACCGCATCATCTCGGCCCGCACGCTGTCGGTGCCGCAGTTGGCCACCCTGGCCGAGATCGCCGCGAGGGTGATCCCCGGCGCGGGCCTGGCGGTGGAGCGGGTCGGCCGCAGCGCCCACGACGCGGCGACCCCGCAGTTCGTCAGCTCACCCGGGTACGAGCACGCCTGGCTCAACCCGGACAACACCGAGGTGTCGCTGGAGGACCTGTTGAGCGCGCCCGCCGTCAAGTTGTTGATCCGCAAGGCCGGTGCGCGCAGCGGAGACATGGCCGCCGCCCTCGCCCCGCACGTCGGCGCCGAGGGTGATCTGACCTACTCGACCAACAACGGGCTCATCGAGGTGCTGCCGCGCGGCCTGAGCAAGGCGACCGGGATCGCGGAGGTCGCCGGACCGCTGGGCATCGAGGCCGCCGACATCGTGGCCTTCGGCGATATGCCCAACGACATTCCGATGCTGCGCTGGGCCGGACTGGGCGTCGCGATGGGCAACGCCCATCCGGACGCGCTGGCGGCCGCCGACGAGGTCACCGCGCCCAACACCGATGACGGTCTGGCCCGCGTGCTCGAACGCTGGTGGCTTTAGCCGGGCGCTAGGCCCGATTGTTGATCGGGGTGAACCGCTCCAGCTGAACGGGGGAGTGCTCGGGGCGCGGAAGCTGCACCGGCACACCGTCGATGACGCGGGTGACCTGACCGGTCTCGCGGTCGAAGTTCAGCGTGCCGTGCTGGAAGTTCTGTTTGATCCACAGCGGCTCGTGGATCTCGGCACTCGTCGGCAACCCGAGTGCGCCGCGCTCGAATCCCAGTGTGCCCCAGGCCTCGTAGATCGCTCCGGTGACCGGCTGGGCGCCGGTCTCGGGCGCCCAGTACATGGCTCCGCGGTCGAAGGTGACATACCGGGTGGCCCCGAAGCCGGACCCCTCCGGTGAGGTCGGCATGCCCAGCGGGCCGGCTTCACTGCGCAGCGCCTGCCATTTGGTGAAGATGGCGCCGCCACGCAGCGTGTCGACCAGATCCTGCGGTCCGGGCGGCTGATTGAACCGGGCGGCGATATCGCGCAGCAGACCCATCTGCGCGTAGGCGGCATCGCCCGGGCAGTCGGTGTTGCCGACATCGCGGTGGGTGAAGATGTTGGGCAGCGTCGGGGTGGCGCCCCGCGGGAAAAGGGTGAAGCTGCCGCCCGCCGAGGTCAGGGCCACGCTGCCGTGGGGGTCGACGCGGTCCAGGCCCAGTCGCCAGCCGAGCAGCCTTCCGGTGGTGCGCATCTGGATCGGTGTCGGCGGTTCGGCGTTGAAATCGCCGAGCATCGCCACACCCCAGGTATCGGAGTTGAATCCGCCGGTGTGCGCGCCCTGCACGGCCCGGCTCATGCCACCGGCGCGGCCCTCGAAGACCTGCCCGTACTTGTCGACCATGGCGTTGTAGGCGATATCGCACCAGCCCAGCGTGCGGGCGTGGTACTCGTAGATCGACCGGACGATGCCCGCCGAGTCCTGCGGGGTGTAATCGTTGCTGCCCGCGGTGTGGTGCACGACGGCCGCACGAATTCCCTTGTCGTAGATGGGGGCTCCGCACTTCATCGATTCGTTGGCGCCCCACTGGGCGCGGGTGATGATCTGTGGCGCCTGGCCGGGGACGGTGGCGGCCGCGGGTGGCGGGAACTGCACGTCGACCGGCGCCTCGGGCGGGCTGATGAGGACGGCATTGACGTTCTGCGGCAACGGTTGTTCGACATTGGCGGGGATGTAACCGAGCCCGGGGCCGGTCTTGGGTGCCGCGGCCGGTGGCGGTGGGGTGCGAGTGACCGCGATCTGCACGGTGTGGGTGCGCCCGACGAAAATCGGCTCGGTGCCGTGGGTGTCGGGTCGGTCCGGTCCCACGCCCTCCAAAGTTTCGGCGTCGTACCAGGGACCCCAGGCGCCGTCGGCGTGCTGGGCGCGGATACGGGCGGTCGTCCCGTCGAGACTGTCGGCGGTCAGCGCGACCATCGAGAACGGGGTGTCCTGGTGGATCTCCCGGATCGTCTCGCCGCCACCGAGTTCGGCCAGTGGCTGCTGGGTGATCGCGGTCGCCGAACTCTGAGTGGGCGCATCGCCGGGGAGACCGCTGATCGCCCACGGCAGGATCGCGACGGTGCCCAGTACTGCAGAGAGCAGCAAGGAGGGTGCAGGGCGACGACGTGGCACGAGCTGATGTTACGTATGTGCTTACTGTTACCAGTGTTGCGACACGGGCGCGTGGTGCCAAAGTTTTTACCCGCGTGCCCTGGGCGCCAAACCTGTAACGGCACCGCAGAGCCCACGCTGGCTTCTGCGGTGCCGTTCGGTAACAGGA
Source organism: Mycobacterium sp. P4_H6 (assembly GCF_056400845.1). Taxonomy (NCBI): domain Bacteria; kingdom Bacillati; phylum Actinomycetota; class Actinomycetes; order Mycobacteriales; family Mycobacteriaceae; genus Mycobacterium; species Mycobacterium sp. P4_H6. The sequence goes on from NZ_JBFUKN010000088.1 coordinate 14,009, forward strand.
TCAGTGGGTCAGGCCCCGGCTCCCGAGGCCGCCGCGGCGGCGACACCGGTTGCGGCCTCGGCCGCACCCAGGCCGGCCTGTGCGGCGCCCGCAGCGGCCGGAGCGGCTGCTGCGGCGGGTGCCGCGGCAGGTGCCGCGCTCTTGACCGCCGACATGATGGCGGGCATCACCATGCCCTTGAGCAGATCGATCGCCTGGCCGGCGCCGAGCTGCTCGGCGGCACTGTTGATGGTGCCCAGCAGGCCACCGCCACCGGTGGAGGCCGGCATGGCCAGCGACGGGTCGGCACCCAGGATCGGGTACGTGCCCGCCATCGGATCCAGGCCGATGGGTGCGCCGATCGGGATCTCACCGGGGAAGCCGGTGCCCAGACCCGGATCCGTCAGGCCCGGGGTCAGGCCGGCCAGTCCCGGATCGGTCAGCGAACCGGGCGACAGCGAGGCCGGCGACAACGACGGTCCTGCCGCGCCCACCGGCGGGATGCTCAGGCCGGGAGTCGTCAGCTCCGGGGTGCTCAGCCCGGGCGTGGTCAGCCCCGAGGTGGAGAGCTCCGGCGTCGTGAGTCCCGGGGTGGTGAGACCGGGTGCGGTCAGGCCTGGGGTGGTGAGCCCGGGGCTCGTCAGGCCCGGCGTGGTGAGACCGGGTGAGGTCAACCCCGGCGAGGTGAGACCCGGTGAGGTCAGACCGGGCGAGGTCAGGCCGGGGGCGCCCAGTCCGGGAGAGACGAGCGTCGGGCTGGCGGCCGGCGATCCCGTCAGCAGACCGGTCGGCATCGGCGGCATGTTGACGCCGAACTGTGACAGGCCCTGTGACAGAGCGTTGATCAATTCGCCGGGTAGATCGGTGATCATGGCGGCGTGAACGAATTCGCGATGCTGAGGCTCGTTGGCCTCGGACATCTCGGAAACGGCGGCAATGGCGACTGGACTTGCGACGGCCAGGGCGGCGACTGCGCTCATGGCTGTCGAGAGCTTGCGTCGACGACGGTTCGGCACGGAAGTCTCCTCAATACATGGACTACGTGTTTTCAGGTGTGTTGCGATCGGATGGAAAGCGTCGGTGACTGCAGTTCTCGTGCCCGGGTTACCGCCGTCCACCAACGTGATTGATGGTACTGCTGTGACTCGTGTGTCTAGAGTGACGATGCGGAATCGTGAGCTAATTGCGACCTGCCGTCGGCGGGCCATCTCACTCGTTTCGAGACCGGAGCCCCCGGTCGGATACCCTTGCTGCCGATGTCCGCTGAATCTCATCGCGCAGATCTGCTTGTCGTCGGCTCCGGATTCTTCGGCCTGACGATCGCCGAGCGCGTGGCCAATGAACTGGGCAAGCGAGTGCTCGTCGTCGAACGGCGCTCCCATATAGGAGGTAACGCCTACTCCGAGCCCGACCCGGAGACCGGAATCGAGGTGCACCGCTACGGCGCGCACCTGTTCCACACCTCCAACCAGCGGGTCTGGGACTACGTGCGGCGGTTCACCGACTTCACCGGCTACCAGCACCGGGTCTTCGCGCTGCACAAGGGGCAGGCCTATCAGTTCCCGATGGGACTGGGCCTGGTGTCGCAGTTCTTCGGCCGGTACTTCAGCCCGGACGAGGCCAGGGCGCTGATCGCCGAACAGGCGAGCGAGATCGACACCGCCGAGGCACGCAATCTCGAAGAGAAGGCCATCTCGCTGATCGGGCGCCCGCTCTACGAGGCGTTCGTCAAGCACTACACCGCCAAGCAGTGGCAGACCGACCCGACCGACCTGCCCGCGGCCGTCATCAGCCGGCTGCCGGTGCGGTACAACTTCGACAACCGGTACTTCAACGACACCTACGAGGGTCTGCCGGTCGACGGTTACACCACATGGCTGCAGAACATGGCCGACCACGAGAACATCGAGGTCCGCCTGGACACCGACTGGTTCGCGGTGCGCGACGAACTCCGGGCGGCCAACCTCGACGTGCCGGTGATCTACACCGGACCGCTGGACCGTTACTTCGACTATGTCGACGGGCGGCTCGGCTGGCGGACGCTGGACTTCGAGACCGAGGTCGTGGCGACCGGTGATTTCCAGGGCACCCCGGTGATGAACTACAACGACCCGGACGTGCCGTTCACCCGCATCCACGAGTTCCGGCACTTTCACCCGGAACGCGCCTACCCCACCGACAAGACGGTCATCATGCGGGAGTACTCCCGCTTCGCCGAGGCCGAGGATGAGCCGTACTACCCGATCAACACCGACGCCGACCGGGCGCTGCTGGCGGGATACCGGGACCGGGCCAAGGCCGAGACGGCGGCGGCCAAGGTGCTCTTCGGTGGCCGGCTGGGCACCTATCAGTACCTCGACATGCACATGGCCATCGCCAGTGCGCTGAACATGTACGACAACATCCTGGCGCCGCACCTGCGTGACGGTGCGGCCCTGACTGTTCAAGACGAAGGCAACTCATGAGCGACATCCCGTCCGGAGCACTCGACTCGACGGAGTCCAAAGCGGTGAGCCTGCTGTCGCGGGTCATCCTGCCGCGACCCGGCGAGCCGCTCGATGTGCGCAAGCTCTACATCGAGGAATCCGACACCAACGCGCGACGGGCCCACGCCCCGACCCGCACCACGCTGGAGATCGGCGCGGAATCCGAGGTGTCCTTCGCCACCTACTTCAACGCCTTCCCCGCCAGTTACTGGCGGCGCTGGTCGATCCTGGAGTCGGTGGTGCTGCGGGTCGAGCTCACCGGCAACGCCCGCGTGGACGTCTACCGGTCCAAGGCGACCGGTGCGCGGATCACCGTCGGCGGCACCGAGGCGGCGGGCACCGAGGACGGCGCTCCCGGCGTGGTGGAGTTCGAGGTCGACCTAGCCCCGTTCGAGGACGGCGGCTGGATCTGGTTCGACATCACCACCGACACCGCGGTGACGGTGCACAGCGCCGGCTGGTACGCGCAGCAGCCGGCACCGGGGCGCGCCGACGTGGCGGTCGGGATCCCGACCTTCAACCRGCCCGCCGACGCCGTCAACGCGCTCGCCGCGCTGACGTCGGATCCCCTGGTGGACGCGGTCGTCACCAAGGTGATCCTCTCCGATCAGGGCACCAGCAAGGCCAAGGACCATCCGGGCTTCGACGATGCCGCCGCAGCCCTCGGCGACCGGCTGACCATCCACAATCAGCCCAACCTCGGCGGCTCCGGCGGGTACAGCCGGGTGATGTACGAGGCGCTCAAACACACTGACTGTGAACAGATCCTGTTCATGGACGACGACATCCGGGTCGAGCCGGATTCGATCCTGCGGGCGCTGTCGTTCAGCCGTTTCGCCAAGAAGCCGACCCTGGTCGGTGGTCAGATGCTCAACCTGCAGGAGCCCTCGCACCTGCACGTGATGGGCGAGATGGTCGACGCGGAGAACTTCATGTGGACCGGTGCGGTAAACACCGAATACGACCACAACTTCGCCAAGTACCCGCTCAACAGCGAAGATCACGAGCGCAGCCGGCTGCTGCACCGCCGCATCGACGTGGACTACAACGGCTGGTGGATGTGCATGATCCCGCGCCGGGTCGCCGAGGAACTGGGCCAGCCGCTGCCGCTGTTCATCAAGTGGGACGACTCGGAGTACGGGCTGCGTGCCGGCGAGCACGGCTACCCGACGGTGACGTTGCCCGGTGCGGCGATCTGGCACATGGCGTGGAGTGACAAGGACGACGCCATCGACTGGCAGGCCTACTTCCACCTGCGCAACCGGCTTGTCGTGGCCGCGCTGCACTGGGACGGAAAGATCAGCGGCCTGATCGCCAGCCATCTGAAGGCGACGCTCAAACACCTTCTGTGCCTGGAGTATTCGACCGTCGCCATCCAGAACAAGGCGATGGACGACTTCCTGGCCGGCCCCGACCACATCTTCTCCATCCTGGAGTCGGCGCTGCCCGAGGTGCGCAAGATGCGCTCCCAGTTCCCCGATGCGGTGGTGCTGGAGAGCGCGTCCGCGCTGCCCGCGCCGTCCGACAAGCGCTGGCGCAAGAAGGTCAATATCCCGACCAACCCGCTGGCGATCTCGGTCCGGCTGACTCGTGGTGTGCTGCATCAGCTTTCGGCGCACAACCCGGAGCACCACGTCCGGCCGCAGATCAACGTCGCGACCCAGGACGCCCGCTGGTTCTCGCTGTGCAAGGTCGACGGCGTCACCGTCACCACGGCGGACGGCCGCGGTGTGGTCTACCGACAACGGGACCGCGCCAAGATGTTCGAACTCCTTCGTGAGTCGGTGACCCGTCAGATCCAGCTGGGTCGTAAGTTCAACAAGATGCGCAAGGTGTATCGCAAGGCGCTGCCGCAGCTGACCAGCACCGAGAGCTGGGAAGCCGTGCTGGAGCCGGCAGGCGTGGTGCCGCCGGCGCTGGAAAAGGCCTGACGTGGCGGACGATCTGGCGCCCGAAGAGACGGCGCTGGTGGTGGTGCAGGCCGCACTGGCCGGTCGCCCGGGTGTGTTGACGACCGCGCGCACCCTCTCGCATTTCGGTGAGCACAGCGCAGGATGGATCGGCATCTCGCTGCTCGGGGCCATTGCGGCACCCCGTCAGCGCCGGCAGTGGCTGGCCGTGGGCGCCGGTGCCTTCATCGCCCACGCGGCCGCCGTGGTGATCAAGCGGGTCGTCAAACGGCAGCGCCCGCATCACCCGGCGATCGCGGTGAACGTGGGCACACCCAGCAAGCTGAGTTTCCCGTCGGCGCACGCGACGTCGACGACGGCCGCCGCGATCCTGCTGGCGCGGGTCACCGGAACGCGCCTGCCGCTGGTGCTGATCCCGGTGATGGCACTGTCGCGTCTGGTGCTCGGAGTGCACTATCCCACCGATGTGCTGACCGGAGTCGCGGTCGGCACGGTGGTCGCCCGGAGCGTCGCCGCGGTGAACGAGGCGGCTTTGAAGGAGACTGAGCTGTGAGCGAAGAACCCCTCCCGACCGCCGGCCCGCCGAAGAACCTGGCCACCGGCATCGTCAAGGCGCTGCGGCCGCGGCAGTGGGTGAAGAACGTCCTCGTCTTCGCCGCACCGGTGGCCGCTCTCGGGGACGACCGCTACGACTACGACCTCCGCGAGGTCCTGGTCAAGGTGGTCCTGACCTTCGTGATATTCAGCCTCGCGGCATCCTCGGTCTATCTGGTCAACGATGCGCGCGATGTCGAGGCCGACAGGGCGCATCCCACCAAACGGTTCCGTCCCATCGCCGCCGGGGTGGTGCCCGAATCGCTGGCCTACGTGCTGGYGGTGGCGCTGGGCGTCGCGTCGCTGGGCATCGCCTGGCTGGTGTCACCGAACCTGACCGCGGTCATCGGTGTCTACATCGCCATCCAGCTGGCCTACTGCTTCGGGCTCAAACACCAGCCGGTCATCGACATCTGCATCGTGTCCTCGGGCTTCCTGATCCGGGCCATCGCCGGCGGTGTCGCCGCCGGTGTGCCGTTGTCGCAATGGTTCCTGTTGATGATGGCGTTCGGCTCGTTGTTCATGGCGGCCGGAAAGAGGTACGCCGAGCTGCAGCTCGTCGAGCGCACCGGTGCCAAGATCCGCAAGTCCCTGGAGAGCTACACCAGTTCCTACCTGCGGTTCGTCTGGACGCTGTCGGCGACCGCGCTGGTGCTCTGTTACGGGCTGTGGGCGTTCGAGCGCGATGGCGCAGACGGTTCGTGGTTCGCCATCTCGATGATCCCGTTCACCATCGCGATCCTGCGCTACGCGGTCGACGTCGATGGCGGATACGCCGGCGAACCCGAGGAGATCGTGCTGGGGGACCGCGTGCTGCAGCTGCTCGGGGTGGCATGGATCGGAACCGTCTGTGCGGCTGCAATCCTCAGTTGATCGCCTGGGCGCCGCGGTCGCGGCGCGGGTGAGCGGCTGGCCGGCCTACCGCTACAGCATGTCGGTCCGGATCAGCCTGTGGCTGTCGGTCGTGGTGATCGCCGGGCTGTTCGGCTGGGGCGCCTGGCAGCGCCGCTGGATGGCCGATGACGGCCTGATCGTGCTGCGTACCGTGCGGAACCTGTTGGCCGGCAACGGCCCGGTGTTCAACGCTGGGGAACGTGTGGAATCCAACACCTCCACGCTGTGGACTTACCTGATCACCGGGGCGAGCTGGGTCGCCGGGCCATTGCGCCTGGAGTACGTGACGCTGGCCCTGACGCTCGGGCTGAGCGTGGCCGGTGTGGTGTTCGTCATGCTCGGTGCCGCGCGGCTGTACGCACCGGGCCTGCAGGGCCGCCGCGCCCTGCTGCTCCCGGCCGGCGCACTGATCTACATCGCCATCCCGCCGGCCCGCGACTTCGCGTCCTCGGGGCTGGAAAACGGTTTGGTGCTGGCCTATGTCGGCCTGCTGTGGTGGTTGATGGTGTGCTGGTCGCAGGCGCCCTACACCGAGCGCGCCGGCACCGCCCGGTATCTGAGCGCGGCGCTGGCCTTCGTGGCGGGGCTGAGCGTGCTGGTCCGCCCCGAGTTGGCACTGGTCGGCGGCCTGGCGCTGCTGATGATGGTGCTCGCCGCGCAGAGCTGGCGACGGAGGCTGCTGATCGTGGCGGCCGGCGGCGCGCTTCCGGTGGCCTATCAGATCTTCCGGATGGGCTATTACGGACTGCTGGTGCCCCAGACCGCCATCGCCAAGGACGCCTCGGGTGCCAAGTGGTCCCAGGGGCTGACCTACCTGAGCAATTTCAACGCGCCCTATCTGCTGTGGATCCCGGCGGTGGTGCTGGTGATGCTGGCGGTACTGCTGTCGGTGTCGCGCAGCCGGCAGTGGTGGATCCGCCCGAATGCTCCGGGGCGCAAGCGAACCTGGACTCGCGTGGTTCAAAGTCCTACCGCCGCTGTAATTTTCATCGTGCTCAGCGGCGCGATCCAGGCGGTGTACTGGGTCCGCCAGGGTGGCGACTTCATGCACGGCCGGGTCCTGCTCACCGCACTGTTCCTGATGCTGGCTCCGGTGGCGGTCGTGCCGATCGGCATCCCCGACGCCGCGAAGTTCGGCAGGCGCACGGGATACCTGCTGGCGGGCGCCACGAGCCTGCTGTGGCTCTCGGTCGCGGGATGGTCGCTGTGGGCGGCGAATTCGCCGGGGATGGGAGCCGACGCCACCCGGGTCACCTATACCGGCATCGTCGATGAGCGGCGCTTCTACGCGCAGGCCACCGGCCATGCGCATCCGTTGACGGCGGCCGACTACCTGGACTATCCGCGGATGCGCGCCGTCCTCGTCGCCTTACGCAACACCCCGGACGGCGCGCTGCTGCTGCCGTCGGGCAACTATGACGTCTGGGATGTGGTCCCGGCCATCCCGCCGCCGCCGGACAAGCCCCGCCCCTCGGGCGAATCCGGGCCGCACACAGTCTTTTTCACCAATATGGGCATGCTCGGCATGAACGTCGGCCTCGATGTCCGGGTCATCGACCAGATCGGGCTGACCAATCCGCTGGCCGCGCACACCGCGCGCCTGGAGGACGCCCGCATCGGCCACGACAAGAACCTGTTCCCGGACTGGGCGGTGGCCGAGGGGCCGTTCCTCAAGGAGCGTCCGTACATCCCGCCGTATCTGGACGAGGACTGGATCATCCAGGCCGAGGCCGCCCTGAAATGCCCTGACACCGAGGCGAAGCTGAACGCGGTCCGCGCCCCGTTGGGTCCGCGCCGGTTCGTCTCCAACTTCGTGCACGCGCTCGATTTCGGCCAGTACCGGATCGACCGCGTTCCCATCTATGAGCTGCGCAGATGTGGTCTGGCGATCCCGCCGAAGAAGATCCCCGAGTACACCGGGTTGCCTGCCACCGGGCCGTGAGCAAGGTCACTGCGATTTTGCAGCAGCGGTAACGGCGCGGTTATGTTGTGGCGATACACAAGCGTGGCCACAGATGCCCGCCGCGGAACTCCGCGTGGCAAAGCGCTACATCGCGTTGCCTATGAGATGGATGGATAGACAACACATGCGTAGAAAACCTGGTGTGCGCGCTCGTCGGCTGCTGCAGACGATATTGGTGGCCGTCGCGGCCGCAGCAACCATCGTCGTGACCCCGGCCCCCACCGCGGGCGCCTTCTCCCGCGAGGGTCTCCCGGTCGAATACCTCGACGTGTTCTCCACGGCGATGAACCGCAATATCCGCGTGCAGTTCCAGCCCGGAGGCCAGAAGGCCGTCTACCTACTCGACGGCCTGCGGGCCCAGGACGACTACAACGGCTGGGATATCAACACCGCTGCCTTCGAATGGTTCTACGATTCCGGTGTTTCGGTGGTCATGCCGGTCGGCGGGCAGTCCAGCTTCTACAGCGACTGGTACTCACCGTCGAGCTTCAACAACCAGGCTTACACCTACAAGTGGGAAACCTTCCTCAGCAACGAATTACCGCAGTGGCTGGCCACCAACAAACAGATCTCACCCACCGGCAACGGTGTGGTCGGACTGTCGATGGCCGGTGGGGCCGCGCTGATCCTGGCCGCCTACCATCCGGCCCAGTTCACCTATGCCGCAGCGCTGTCGGGATTCCTGAACCCGTCGACACCGTTCATGAAACAGGCCATCCGGGTCGCCATGCTCGACGCCGGTGGCTACAACGTGGACAACATGTGGGGACCGCCGTGGGACCCGGCCTGGAAGCGCAACGACCCCGTCGAGCAGGTCGGCAAGCTGGTGGCAGCTGGCACTCGGCTGTGGATCTACTGTGCGCCAGGGGGTTCCACGCCGCTGGACCTCAACGCCGATCCCGGTCAGAAGTTCAACGCCGACAGCCTGGAAGGCCTGGCAATCGGTAGCAACAAGAAGTTCCAGGAGCGCTACACCGCTGCTGGTGGACGCAACGCAACCTTCAATTTTCCGGCCGCCGGCAACCATTCCTGGGCGTACTGGGGAGCCCAATTACAAGCTCTGAAGCCAGATCTGATCGCCACACTCAATCGCTGAGAACCGCATTCGCCGGCGAGAGAAGTCGTGCCGGGTTGTGGTTGACTACACGGGCAGTACGGCCAGTTGTGGTCAAAGACGATGGGATTGAATGCGGATGAGTTTCGTTCAGAAGTTGCGCGGCGCCTCGCGCCGAGTGGCGGTCGCGACCGCAGCGGTCGCGGTGCTGCCCGGCCTGGTGAGTGCCGTCGGCGGCTCGGCGACGGCAGGGGCCTTCTCCCGGCCCGGTCTGCCGGTCGAGTACCTGGACGTTCCGTCGGCGGGGATGGGCCGCGACATCCGGATCCAGTTCCAGAGCGGCGGCGAGGGCTCGCCCGCGCTGTACCTGCTCGACGGCCTGCGGGCCCAGGACGACTTCAACGGCTGGGACATCAACACCGCCGCCTTCGAGTGGTACCACGACTCGGGCCTGTCGGTGATGATGCCCGTCGGCGGTCAGTCCAGCTTCTACTCGGACTGGTACAAGCCGGCCAAGGGCAAGAGCGGCACCTACACCTACAAGTGGGAGACCTTCCTCACCCAGGAACTGCCGGCCTGGCTGCAGGCCAACCGGGGCGTCAAGCCCACCGGCAGCGCCGCGGTCGGTCTGTCGATGGCCGGCTCGGCCGCCTTCACCCTGGCCATCCACCACCCGCAGCAGTTCCCGTACGCCGCGTCGCTGTCGGGCTTCCTGAACCTGTCCGAGGGCTGGTGGCCGATGCTGGTCGGGCTGTCGATGGGTGACGCGGGCGGTTTCAAGTCCGAGGACATGTGGGGCCCGTCCAGCGATCCGGCCTGGAAGCGCAACGACCCCTACGTCAACATGAGCACGCTGATCTCCAACAACACCCGCATCTGGGTCTACTGCGGTGACGGCACCCCTTCGGACCTGGACGCGGGCGCCAGCGCCGGCAACCTGTTCAACGCGAAGTTCCTGGAGAGCTTCACGCTGCGCACCAACAAGACGTTCCGCGACACCTACATCGCGAACGGCGGAACCAACGGCGTGTTCAACTTCCCGGAGAACGGCACCCACAGCTGGGGTTACTGGGGCTCGCAGTTGCAGGCCATGAAGCCCGATATGCAGCGCGTGCTGGGCGCGACGCCGACCGTCACGCAGTAGCGGCACCACAACGACCGAAGACTGACGGCGGTGATCCCTCGGGGTCACCGCCGTCAGTCGTTTCCAGCGTATCCCCGCGCGGTGATGTGATTCACTACAACCCGTTGGTGGGATACGGCGCCGGGTCAATCGGGCCAGACAAGAGGTGGGACATGAGGCTGCACGCAATGGTGTGCGCGGTGTTGCTGGCGATGGGGCTGTGGACGGTGTCGGCTGCGGTCGACACCCCGGCGAAGGCCGACGGCGTCGAATACCTGATGGTCCCCTCCGCGGCGATGGGACGCGATATCCCCGTCGCCTTCCAGGCCGGCGGCCCGCACGCGGTCTACCTGCTCGACGCCTTCAACGGCGCCCCCGACGTCAGCAACTGGGTGACCGCGGGCAACGCGATGAACACCCTGGCCGGCTCCGGTGTCTCGGTGGCGGCCCCGGCCGGTGGGGCATGGAGCCTCTACACCAACTGGGAGCAGGACGGCAGCAAGCAGTGGGAGACCTTCTTGGCAACCGAGTTGCCGAACTGGCTGGCGGCGAACAAGGGTCTCTCTCCCAGTGGGCACGGAGTCGTCGGCGCGTCCCAGGGCGGCACCGGCGCCCTGATGCTGGCCACCTTCCACCCGGACCGGTTCCGCTACGCGGGTTCGCTGTCGGGCTTCCTCACCCCGTCGCGTACCTACGAGAACGGCGCGATCACCGCGGGGATGGCGCAGTTCGGTGGGGTCGACACCCACAACATGTGGGGGCCGGTGCAGTTCGGCCGCTGGAAGTGGCATGACCCCGATGTGCACGCGCAGTTGTTGGTGGACAACAACACCCGGCTGTGGATCTTCAGCCCGCAGACCACCACCTGCAGTGATGTCCCCGCGATGATCAACGACTGCGCCCAGGCCCAGGGCAGCAACCGCACCTTCTACTCGCACTACCGCTCCATCGGCGGCCGCAACGGACACTTCGACTTCCCGACGGGTGGTCAACACGACTGGGGTAGCTGGTCGGCCCAGCTCGGCGCGCTGCGCGGCGACCTGGCCGCGGCCATCGCCTGACCCGGGCATCGACTGCACCACGGTGCGATAACGGTCACAGTCAGGTTCGCGGTCGGGTGCCGGGCAGCCGGTACCGTGGAATCGTGCAGCACAACCGACGGTGGACCGCGACCCTGGCAAAGCGGCCGGTGGTATCCCCGTCGATCGTGATGCTGACCCCGGTGATGCTGGCTTCGGTCGCCGTGCTGACGAGTGGCTGTTCGCTGGGCGACACCACGCTGACCACCATCGGTCAGCCCGCCGCCCAATCCACCGATGCGCGTGCGCAAGGGCTGCAGAGCGCGATCCGCGACGACGGGCACGCCGAAGATCATTTCGCGGCAACCCCGCATCAGCAGGCCTATCTGCAGGCGCTCGCTGACGCCGGGGTGCGGCCCGCCGACGAGCTGATGGCACTGAGCATCGGCGCCTACGTCTGCCAGGCCCGCGCGGCGAAACAGTCCGAGCAGGCGGTGTGGGATTTCGTGCTGCCGCTGGTCCGCGATGATGTCGATGATGCGCACGCCACCTCGGTCGCCCCCGAGGTCGGTGAGGTCAACTCGGCGACCGCTGACTACATTCGCATCGCAACCGAACGGCTCTGCTAGCCCGACGGCCTACCCGCAGGGCTCACAGGACGGACCATCAAGGACTCATGGCGACCAAGAACAGCAGACGTAAACGGCACCGCATTCTCGCGCTGGCCGCGGCCGTGGCGGTCGCGGTATTGGTGGCGGTGGTCGTCGCCGGCGTCGTGGTCTTCATGCGCCAGCCCGACACCCCGCCGATCGCCACCCAGCCCGGCGCACCGACCGATGTGCCGTCGGCCGTGCCGTCCACGGGCAAGCCGCGACCGGAGTTCCAGGACGCCAGCTGCCCCGACGTGCAGCTGGTCTCGATCCCGGGCACCTGGGAGTCCTCGCCGCAACTCGATCCGTACAACCCGGTGCAGTTCCCGATCGCGCTGCTGCTCAACGTGACCAATCCGCTGCGCGCCGAGTTCGGCACCGACCGGATGGAGATCTACACGGTTCCCTACACGGCGCAGTTCCACAATCCGTTCTCCGCCGACGGCCAGATGTCCTACAACGACAGCCGCACCGAGGGCTTCAACG
>NZ_JBFUKN010000089.1:0-25618 GCF_056400845.1 Mycobacterium sp. P4_H6
CTGTGTAGTTCTTACGAAATCATTGGTGACCACACTTGGTGACCACGCTGGGGAGCGGTCGTCGGGTCTGGATGGCTTACGGCATTGGTGTTGAGTTAGGCGGTGTCGCTGAGTGTTTCGAGGGTGACGTGGTAGCCGAGGGCTTCGAGCTGTCGGATGGCGTGGTTCTTGGTGGGGCCAGGTCGTCGGGTTGTGTAGTAGTCCGCGCCGGGATCGCGGTAGAAGTCGCCGTTGGTGAGCATGCCGTGGGCGGCGACCAGCATGGCTCGTTGGACCGCGACTACGGCTTTCATCGGTCCTCGCCGGGCGCTGATCCGCCGGAACTTGGCTCCGTAGTAGGTGGTTTTCGATCGTGACGCTGATAGTGCTGCGACGCCGAGGGCCCCTTTGAGGTGACGGTTGCCCTCCCGGCATCTGGTGGACTTGACCTTGCCCGCCGATTCGTGGCTGCCCGGTGAGACTCCTGCCCAGGACGCCAGGTGACCGGCCGTGGGAAACACGCTCATGTCGCCGCCGGTTTCGGCGAGAAAGATTTCAGCCACCGTCATCGACCAGCCCGGGATACTGCACAGCAGGTCCCGGGCCGCCAGTAAAGACGGCGACAGCTCAGCGGTGATCTTGGCTTCCAGATCAGTCAAGGCGGTGGTGTACGCGTCGAACAGGGTCAGGTGGGTCTGGATCAGGTATCCGTGATGGGCGGTGAAACGACCTGTCAACGCCTCGGTGAGAGCCGGGATCTTCGAGCGGAGCCTGTTGAGCGCGAGGTCGGCCATCGCGGCGGGATCGTCTTTGCCGGCGATTAGTGCCTCCAGCATCGCCCGTGGAGACTGTCCCATGATGTCGGTGGCGACCGAGGACAGCTTGATCCCGGCGTCCTCGAGGATCTTTTCGATCCGTTGCACTTCACGGCCGCGGTCTCGTTTCAGCATGGTCCGCGTTCGCGTGAGATCACGTAGACGACGGATCGGTGCCGGTGGGACCAGCGAGGCCCGCAACAGTCCGTGCGCGCCAAGGTCGGCCAGCCATGCAGCATCGGACACGTCAGTCTTGCGGCCGGGGCGATTGCGCGCGTCGCGTGCATTGACCAGCATCACATTCACCGCGTCTTCGAGCAGGTAGTAGAACGGCTTCCAGTAATCACCGGTGGACTCCATCACCACGCAGGTGACCTTCTGCTCGATCAGATGATCACGCAACGCCAGGATCTGGCTGGTCATCGATCCCCAGGTCGTCACCGTCGCGGTTGTCGCTCGTCGTCCCGAACCCTGCACCCTTACACAGACTTTCGCGTCTCTCTTCGAGATGTCGGCTCCTGCGCATCTCGCGTGTATCACTTCCACCGTGCTCACCTCCGTCACATCGACAGTGTTGTCGGCGTGCGTGCCACGGGGAGGCGAGTAAGTAACAGGAGTTTCTTACACGTGCTCGAAGCAACAATCCACGGTTCCCGCTCGGGACGAGAAGCCGTCCTACCTCCACCACCACGTTGTCAAACAAGCTCGCAGCATCACAAATACATCGGGGTCGACCGTGACATGCACTCCTATATCTTGCTCTCGCAACACCGCTGGGACGAGACTTCAGCACAGGATTTCTCCGACCATGGAGGACGGCGAAGCCGCCCTGAGCCGTTGTCAAGGTGCGCAAAGGGTTTGGTCAGGCGGCGGTGGGTAGGTCGGTCATGGTGCGTCGGGCGTGGGAGCGCAGGTGTGCCGGCTCGGGTTCGCCAGGGTTGTGGGGTGGGATGAACCAGGGGTGGCGGTCGGGGCCGAGGTAGACCTGCCAGCCGCCGTGGTGGATCGCGGTGTGGTGCAGTCGGCAGAGCAGCACGCCGTTGTCGATGCTGGTGGTGCCCCCGCTGCTCCACGGGGTGATGTGGTGGGCGTCGCACCAGGACACCGGGCACCCGCATCCCGGATACGCACACCCACCGTCACGCACTGCCAACCCTTTCCGGATCACGGGCGTGAACAGTCGCTCGCTGCGCCCCACATCCAGGGGCGCCCCGGCGCCATCAACAGTCACCGAGGTGATGGTGCTGTCGCACGTGATGAGCTCGGCGGTGCTGGCGCTGACCGGCCCGGTGAAACCGAGGGTGTCCACGAACCCTGGTGCCTGTGGGCGGATCAGGGTGACGTGCGGCAGCACGCCACCCGACATCGGGCGCCGCGAGTTGGACAGGTAGGTCCGCATCACCAGACCGAAGGCGTCCGCGCGACGCTTACCGACCGGGCGTGGGTCCGGCGATCCGTCCGGCAGCGGTATGGGCCGGCACAACGGGTCCAGTGCGGTGAGCAGTTCCTCACCGGTGAACGCGTCAAGGTTCAGGGTGGCAGCGACGCGTCCTTCGTCGTTGACCACCACTGTCATCTCGTTGAGGTCAGCGTTCTCGGCCACCGGGACCGCCCCGTCTTCTGGTGGTTGTGTCTGGGCTTTGTCGATAGCGATCTCGCGGGCCTTCTCGTCCACCTGCGACGGCGTGGTCTGGATCATCAGCTTGGTCACGACCTTCGCCCGATCTTCCTCGGACAAGGCGACTCTGGCGCTGATGTGGGTGACGCCGCGGCCGACGGCGTCGGCGAATTCGATGCCGACCCCACCCAGGCGCTGGGCCGCGGTCAGAGCCGGCAGCGTGTGCGCTGCCCGCCCCACCCGTGCCGCCCGGTGCGCCGCGCCGGGGGCCACACCACAGCTGGTGAGCAGATCGGCTCCCGAACGTAGGTGCTTGCGCGCCGGGATCCCCGCCCGCTCAGTGGCCGCGACCGCTTGGGCGATCACATGATCCAACAGATTGCGCGTCACCACCGCAGCGGCCAGCACCGTCAGCAAGGGCTGCTCATCGACAATCCGGCGCGGACAGTCCAGCAGATGAAACAACCTGCGTTCAGCGTCGCGCTCCGGAACAGGCGAYGCGGCCAGGTCATTGATGAGCGCATCGATGAACGTGTCGAAATGGGTGGCGTCCATGCCAGATACCCAACCTCTCACAGGAAGGTGAACAACCAGGGCGGAAACACAAGCTCGAATAGGCGAATCGGCTCGGACCATCCCGCACGGGACAATCGAACCCTTCGGCGACGTCGTCGCCGGCAACATCCCGGGTGCAATCCGGGGAACCAGTTATTCGAATGTATGTTCGATGGTACGCGGAGTGCATGCGCCGCGCAAGTGTTATCTACCAGGCGCGCAGCGCGGTCTCGACCTTCTGCACCGAACAGGGCATCTCTCGGAAGTCGTTCTACGCGTCACGCAAACGGGTCGGGGCCGACGGGCGGGCTGCAGTGCTCGAACCCCGAACCCGTCGACCGAAGTACAGCCGTCGAAGCTGAGCGATGAGCTGAAAGCGCAGGCAGTGGCGGTGCTGATACACCGAATGTCACCGGTGTCTTGACGCAGAACCGTCACCGATGTCTCGATACATCACAATGCGCCGCGCGAGGTTCCTGTCACTGAAGCCGCAGCCGCCGAAATATGCTCAGAAGAACCATCATTCGTGTCGGTCAGACGCGTTCCCGCACGCTAGTTGAAGGCGAGCCAGCTGGGCAGCGCGCGTTCGCGGGAGTCGCATAGCACCTCGAAGGTGTCACACGACCCCTTGGGGACACCTGCGCCCGCCCACATCCCGCCGGTGTCGCGGCGCAGCACGATCGACGAGGACCCGCCGCCGTCGAGCAACAGTGCGGTGTCACTTCCCAAGCCGCGGAACAGGTCCTGTATCTGGTCGGGTGTGTAGCTGCCGCCCTGAAAGACGTACATCTCGTCGCGATCCCGGGCGTAGGCGAGCGCGGTACGTGCCGCCGACGGACCGGGATCGTTCATCTGTCCGGTGGCCCCCGGGGAGAGCAGTCCGAGACCGCTGACCGCGACGAACCGGGTGCCCTTGTTGATCAGATCGGCGATCACCGGCCCTGCCGCATCGAAGTCGTCGCCAGAGCGCGGGGTCACCACGAACGGCGCCCCCGCCACCGGCAGGATCATTGTGGTCAAGGGCGTCCAGACCTCGTCGCCGCCGGACAGGCCCTGCTTGCCGGCGTAGGCGACGGTCCCGGTGAGCGGCACGTTCACCCGCCCGAGCCCGCGGGTGTTGTCGACGTAGGCGCCCAGCGGTGAACTGCAACCGGTGGTCTTCCAGGATCCGCGCTGCTGCCCGCGGATGTCGAAGAAGTTGGCGTTGATGGCAATCGTGGGCTGCCCCAACGCCTGCCACGCGGCAATCGGGGTGTAGATCTCCGAGGCCTGCACCAGCCCGTCCCCGGTGCGGGCGCCCGGGGTGCGCTCACACCGGGACTGGTAGCCGTTGTGGGTGTCCACCAGGAGCCGTGGTGCCAGCCGCTGGGAAGCGGACTTGATGATCATCAGGTGGCCACCACTGCCGCCCTCATACCAGTTGCCCGCGGYGTTGAGCATCGGCGTGGGATTAGCGCCGCCGAAGTTGTACACCAGATAGGAGCCGCGGGTGTTGGCGATGGCGCCTGCCAGCAACGCCCGGCCGTCGGCAGCGCTCGCGAGCGGCGCACCCGTGGTCGTCGCCAGCGCCGCGGTGACCGCGAGCGTGGCGATACCGGCGGCGACACGCCGGATACGGGTGGCAGCGATCGGCACGGCGATCCCTTCGGGCAGATGCGGACAGACGACTCAGATTAATCACACCAGCAACTCTGTCAACTTGCGTCACAACTGCGTCACGGTTGGGCATCGGGTTATGCGCTTGGCGGCCAGCGGAACTGGGTATCCAGGCGAAACCACTGGCCTAGTTGAGGAGCACGCCATGATCGGAACCATCATCAGCGCCTTGTTCGTCGGTCTGATCGTCGGCGTGTTGGCGCGGCTGATCCTGCCCGGCAAACAAAGCATCGGCATCGTGATGACCGTCCTGCTGGGCGCGCTCGGATCGGTGGCGGGAAGCTGGGCGACCTATCAACTGGGGTACGCCAACTCCAACGGGGGCTGGGCCATGATCCCGTTCCTGGCCGGTGTCGGAGTGGCCGTCATCCTGGTCGCGCTCTACGTCGCGCTCACCGGCGCCCGCAAAGGCACGCCCGTCCGCTGAACCGCTATCCCGGCGGCGCGAGCCGGTACACCGCATCGGCGTAATCGTCGGTGATGTACACCGCGCCGTCGGGACCGGTCACGGCGGCTACCGGTCTGCCCCAACGGGTTCCGTCGGGCGCCTGAAAGCCACCGACGAGGGTCTGCTGATCGCCGAGCACCCCGTCGCGCCACGAGAAGAACGACACCTCGGGTTCCTGCGGGTTCTGCCGGTTCCAGGACCCGTGCACACCCATCAGTGCGCCACTGGCATACGGTGCCGGAAGCTGTCCGTCCGTGAAGCTCATCCCCAATGGCGCCGAATGCGCGCCGAGGCTCTGCTCCACCCGGGGTAGCGCCGCGCAGTCCATCGCCTGCCCGTCCGGGTTGGTCTGAACATCACGGATGAGTGCGAGATCGGCCGGGCCACCGTCGGGATTGCAGTAGGGCCAGCCGAGTTCACGGCCGGGGGTCAACCGGGCGACCGATTCCGGCGGATGGTCGTCGACGTAGGCGGGATCCACGGTGCCGGTGCCCGGGTCCGCGACATTGTCCCGATTGTTCACCGCCGTCCACACCGCTCCGTCCGGTGCGATGGCCAGGCCGGTGCCGTTGCGGACCCCGGTCGCGAAAGGCTCCATCTCGCCGCCGCCGGGCGGGACGCGCATGATGGTGGCCCGCGGTGGCGTAGCCGTCCGGTCCTCGACCGAGACGTTGCCGGTGGATCCGATGGAGAAGTACACCGCCCCGTCGGGACCGACGGCAACACTCTTGAGTGCGTGGGAGTACGCGCCGCGCAGATCGGGGCTGCGGGCGTCGGGAAGGCCGTCGGCAACGGTGCGGCGGTCGGTGGCGGCGCCGTCGCGGTAGGTATAGGCGTCGACGCGGTCGCTCTCCGCGACGTAGAGCGTGTCCCCGGCGAAGGTGAGCCCGTGCGGCTGGTTGAGACCCTCCAGCAGTACCTCGGTCTCGCCCGCGCGCATCGAAAGAACCTGTCCCGCACGGGGAATCGATACCAGCATCGCGCCGTCGGGTGCCCAGGCCGCCAGCCGTGGCTTAGGTGTCCTGGCCCATACCGCCAACGACCACCCCGCCGGGACCAGGGCCCGGCGGGGCTCGTCGAACGGGGCGTCATCCATACCGTCGGGCACGGTGACCGCCACTTCGCTCAGGGCCGCGGTCCCCGGCGCGTCGGGGCTGCTGCGTGGTGGGCTCGTCGGGCTGCCGGCGGGCGGCCCGGCCGGCGTGCCGGTCGAACAGGCGACCAGCATGGCCGCGCCGGCCAGGGCGCCGACGATTCTGCGGCTATCGGCCAAGGCCGGCATGCATCTCCCACAGCAGGATCTCGGCCGGCTCGGTCGCGGTGACCCGCTGCCCACCGGTCGCGGTGAGTCGGGCCGCATCACCTTCGAGCAGTTCGCCGGCGCCTTCCAGGCTCACCGCGCCGCGCGGTACGAACAGATGCAGGTAGGGCGCCTGCGGCAGCTGCACCGATTCGCCGGCCTGCAGCCGGGCACCGTGCAGGGCGGCGTACTTGTTGCCGATGGTGATGGCGGCCTGGTCGCGGTGCTCGGGCATTCCGGAGGCGATGGTGACCAGCCGGCCGCGCAGCAGTTCGTCGTCGATCTCGAGCTGCTGGTAACCGGGGTCGCGGCCGGACTCATCCGGGACCACCCACATCTGCACGAAATGAACCGGCTCGCTGTGGCTCTCACGGCCCGTCAGGGTCCATGAGTCGTTCTTCTCCGAGTGCAGGATGCCGCGGCCTGCCGACATGCGTTGGGCCAGCCCCGGATAGATGACGCCGTTGTTGCCGGTGGAGTCCTGGTGGACCAGCGAGCCCTGCATGACCCAGGTCACGATCTCCATATCGCGGTGCGGGTGGGTATCGAACCCGGTGCCGGGTGCCACCCGGTCGTCATTGTTGACCAGCAGCAGACCGTGGTGGGTGTTGTCCGGCTCGTAGTTGCTGCCGAACGAGAACGAGTGCTTGGAATCGAGCCAGGAAATCCTGGTCGCCGCGCGATCCGCCGCGGGCCGGATGTCCACGGATGCGGTTCGGGTCATCGATGCTCCTCTGAGATCAGTGCCCAGCCTAGGCGCGGGGCGATGGACAGCACAACTTAAATGATGTGTCATGTATTCCATGTGGCTGAACGCGCGGGAGCAGACGCTGTGGCGGGGGTATCTGACGATGACGGGTCGGCTGGAGGCCGCGATGAACCGGCAGCTGCAGCAGGAGTGCGGATTGTCGCTGGCCGATTACGACGTGCTCGTCGCACTCGACGAGTCGCCCGGATGCCGGATGAACGATCTGGGGCAGCACCTTGGCTGGGAGCAGAGCCGGGTGTCACATCAACTGCGGCGAATGCGGGATCGCGGCCTGGTGGATCGCCACAACGCCGACGATGACCGTCGCGCGGTGATCGTCGAGCTGACGGCGCAGGGCCGCGACGCGTTGACTACCGCCGCGCCCGCGCACGCCGAGTTGGTGCGCACGGTGGTCTTCGAGGGGATGACGGCCGCCCAACTTCGTGCCGTCGATCAATGGGTGACCGGCGTGCTGGCCCGGCTCGGATCACCTTGAGGATCAGCCCGCCGGGTCCCAGCCACGCATCGCTGCCTGCATCCGGTCGTCGTCGAGCGCATCTACCCCGAGCGGCTTCTGATCCGGGCGGTGCCGCATGCCCTCCAGCAGGAGCGCGACGTAGCGGCGCCACAGTTCGGGGTCGACGTGACCGGCCCATTCGCTGACGGTGCCGGCCAGCAGGCCGATGATCGGAGTATCGGTGTGCTCGATATCGGGGCGCAGGTGGCCGTCGTGCCGCGCTCGCTCGACCAGTTTGGTCACCAGTGGAACCAGATCTTCCCGGGCGCATTCGACGCGGTCCCCACCGTAGGCCTTGCTGTAGACCATCTCGCGTAGTCCGCGGTCGGTGGCGGTCAGCTCGCATTGACGCTCCATGAACCACACGAAACCGTCCCACGAATTCTCGTGTTGCAGGGCGGTTTCCGCCAGGCATACGACTTCGGCGATACCTTCTTCGAAGATCGCCTCGACGAGCTCTTCCTTGGTCGCGAAGCGCCGGTACACGGTCCCGACGCCGACGCCGGCGTGATGGGCGACATCGTTGAGGGTGGCCTCCATGCCCTTGATGGCAAACAGTTCGCGCGCCGCGGTGAGCACGCGCTGCCTGTTGCGCTCGGCGTCCTTGCGCAGGCCACGGCATGGTTTGTCAATCACGAAGCCCAGTTTAGTGATGTCCCTTACCAAAACGCTAGAACCGGATTGACTCTATCCACTTTGTGGGTTTAGATTCCAAGATCAGATCGCATGCCGACGGGGGCTCGCGGCGTCTCTCACCGAAAGGCACGACATGCCTGTAGTTTTCGTGCGCCCTTTTACGGCCGCGAAACCTCTGTCCCACAAGAATGGTCGTGTGCGATGACCCTCATCAAACGGGTCTGGCTGCCCTTCCTGGTGGTGTTCGCCATCGCGATCGGCCTGGTCGCCGTGTCGAATCTGCGCTCGGTGTTCGGATCGGACGGTGCCATCGTCACCCCGATCGACGCCGACACCGCCGAGAACTTCAATCCCAAGATCGTCAAGTACGAGATCTTCGGGACGGGGTCCTACGCCTCCATCAACTATGCCGACCTGGACGGCAAGCCGCAGCGCACGGGCGAGGTCACTCTGCCCTGGACGCTGACCCTGGAGACGACGCTGCCGTCGGTCATGCCGAACATCATGGCCCAGGGCGACGGTTCATCCATTACCTGCCGCGTCACCGTTGATGACGAGGTAAAAGACGAAAGGACGGCCGACGGTATGAACGCCGCCACCTACTGCCTGGTGAAGGCCGCATGACGATCTATACCGACGATGCGCCGACCGATGCCATGCCACCGGCGCGGCACGCGGCCCGTCCGAAGTTGCCCCGCTTCATCAGGGCCTTCGCGGTGCCGATCGTGCTGGCCTGGGTCGTCATCGTGGCCCTGCTCAACACGGTCGTGCCCCAGCTCGAAGAGGTCGGCAAGCTGCGCGCCGTCTCGATGAGCCCCAACGATGCACCCGCGTTGATCGCGACCAAGCACGTCGGGCAGAAGTTCGAGGAATACGACACCTCCAGCTCGGTGATGATCGTGCTCGAGGGCGACGAGCCGCTGGGTCCGGACGCGCATGCGTTCTACGACGAGGTGGTCCGAAAGCTCAACGCGGACACCACCCATGTGCAGCACGTGCAGGATTTCTGGGGCGACACGCTGACTGCTGCCGGTGTGCAGAGCATCGACGGCAAGGCCGCCTATGTGCAGGTCTACATCGCCGGTGACCAGGGCGAAGCGCTGGCCAACGAGTCGGTGCAGGCCGTACGCGACACCGTCGAAGGCACCCAGGCGCCGCCGGGCGTGAAGGCGTACGTCACCGGGCCCGCGGCGCTGACCACCGACCAGAACATCGTCGGTGACGCGAGCATGAAAACCATCGAGGGCGTGACGATCATCATCATCATCGTGATGCTGCTGATCATCTACCGATCATTCGTCACGATGCTCGTCACGATGTCGATGGTGTTCGTCGGACTGTTGTCGGCCCGCGGCATCGTGTCCTTCCTCGGCTACTACCAGGTGTTCGGATTGACCACCTTCGCCACCAGCATGGTGGTGACGCTGGCGATCGCGGCCGCCACGGACTACGCGATCTTCCTGATCGGGCGCTATCAGGAGGCCCGGCGATCGGGCATGGACAAGGAATCGGCCTACTACGACATGTTCCACGGCACCGCGCACGTGGTGCTCGCCTCGGGCCTGACGATTGCCGGCGCCACCGCCTGCCTGCACTTCACCCGACTGCCGTACTTCCAGAGCATGGGCTTCCCACTGGCGATCGGCATGACGATCGTGGTGGCCGCCGCGCTCACGCTCGGGCCTGCACTGATCTCGATTGTGACCCGGTTCGGAAAAGTGCTGGAGCCCAAGGGTAATGGCCGTGCCCGCGGTTGGCGCCGGCTCGGCGCCGCGACGGTCCGCTGGCCCGGAGCCATCCTGGTGATGGCGATCGTGCTGTGCATGGTGGGTCTGCTGGCCCTGCCCGGCTACCACACCATCTACAACGACCGCATCTATCTGCCCAGCGACGTGCCCGCCAACGTGGGCTACGCCGCATCGGACCGGCACTTCTCCGATGCCAAGATGAATCCCGACCTGGTAATGGTCGAATCCGATCACGACATGCGTAATCCCGCGGACTTCCTGGTGATCGAGAAGATCGCCAAGGCGCTGGTGCGGGTGCACGGCATCGCGTCGGTCACCACGATCACCCGCCCGGACGGTAAACCGATCAAGCATGCCTCGCTGGCGTACACGGTGAGCCAGAGCGGCAACGGCCAGATCATGAACAACGATTTCCAGCAGACCGTGCTGGACAACACGTTGCAGCAGGCCAACGAGATGCAGGTGACCATCGACTCGATGGAGACGATGCAGCGCATCACGCTGGAACTGGCCGATGTCACCCGACGGATGTCGGACAAGATGAACGACACCTCGGCCAACCTCAACGAGGTGCGGGACCATCTGGCCGATTTCGACGATCAGTTCCGTCCGCTGCGCAACTACTTCTATTGGGAGCCACACTGCTTCAACATCCCGCTGTGCTGGTCGATGCGGTCGGTGTTCGACAGCCTCGACGGCATCAGCACGATGTCGGACGATTTCACCGAACTGGTCCCCGACATCGAACGGATGGCCGAGCTGACACCGCAGATGGCGGCCGTGATGCCGGCGATGATCCAGACGATGAAGAATCAGAAGCAGATCATGCTGAACCAGTACCAGGCTCAGAAGATGCAGCAGGATCAGAACATCGCCATGCAAGAGGACAGCACCGCGATGGGTGAGGCGTACGACACCGCCCGCAATGACGACACCTTCTACCTGCCGCCGGAAGCCTTTGAGACCGCCGACTTCCAGCGCGGTATGAAGCTGATGATGTCACCGGACGGAAAAGCGGTGCGGTTCACCGTGTTCCATCAAGGTGATCCACTGACCGAGGACGGCACCGAGCGCATCGATCCGCTGCGCATC
Organism: Mycobacterium sp. P4_H6; assembly: GCF_056400845.1. Taxonomy (NCBI): domain Bacteria; kingdom Bacillati; phylum Actinomycetota; class Actinomycetes; order Mycobacteriales; family Mycobacteriaceae; genus Mycobacterium; species Mycobacterium sp. P4_H6. The sequence continues at coordinate 11,113 of NZ_JBFUKN010000089.1, forward strand.
GCGGCGGCCGACGCCATCAAGGGCACCCCGTTGGAGGGTTCCACGGTGTTCGTCGGCGGAAGCGCAGCGATGTACAAGGACATGCAGCAGGGCGCCGACTACGACCTGCTGATCGCCGCCGTCGCATCACTGATCCTGATCTTCCTCATCATGGTGATCCTGACCCGGGCCGTCGCCGCGGCCGCGGTCATCGTCGGCACGGTGGTGCTGAGTCTGGGGACGTCGTTCGGCCTGTCGGTGCTGTTGTGGCAGCACATCGTCGGTATCCCGTTGGGCTGGATGGTGCTGCCGATGACGGTCATCGTCCTGCTCGCGGTGGGAGCCGATTACAACCTGTTGCTGGTGTCGCGGATGAAGGAGGAGATAGGAGCCGGCATCAACACCGGGATCATCCGCTCCATGGCCGGTACCGGATCCGTGGTCACCGCAGCGGGATTCGTGTTCGCCTTCACCATGATCGGCATGCTCGTCAGCGACATGATCGTGATCGGGCAGGTGGGTTCCACCATCGGTCTGGGCCTGCTGTTCGACACCCTGGTGGTGCGGTCGCTGATGACGCCGTCGATCGCCGCGCTGATGGGCAGGTGGTTCTGGTGGCCACTGCACGTGCGTCCTCGGCCGAAACCACAGGCCTGGCCCAAGGTCACCCAGGAGGTGAACGCATGAAGCGTCGGATGATGGCCGGTCTGGTCACGGCGTTGGTCACGCTGCCGATCACCCTGGCGCCCACGGCGTCAGCGGATCGGGACACCGACTTCGCCACGGAACTACACGGTTTCGGGATCTACGGCCAGCGCGACTACAACGCGTGGCTGGCGAAGATCACCTGCAAACGCCTCACCACCGGGGTGGATGCCGACGCGGGCGAGTCGGCGGTCTTCCTGTCCGGCAATCTGGCGCGGACGTCGAGCACCGAACAGGTCTGGCAGTTCCTGGGAAGCGGACTGCGGCTGTACTGCCCCGAACATCTCGGGAAACTCACTGCGATGTCGAACGATCATCCGGAGGTGCCATGACCCTGCACAGCATTCGATGGACGATGCGGGCGCTGTTGCTCATCGTCACGGCATCGGTCGCGGCGGCGCTGCTCGCGTCGCCGCAGGCTTTCGCCGATGCCACCGATGAGTATCCGATCCCCAGCAAGCAGATCGAAACACAGTGCGACGCCGAGCAGTACCTGGCGGCGGCCCGTGACACCAGCCCCGTCTACTTCGAGCGGTACATGCTGGACAAGAGCAACCGACCACTCGATGTGCAGCAGATGGCAGAAGACCGCATCCACTGGTTCTACTCACTGGATGCCGCCGGGCGGCGCCAGTACTCCGAGGACACTGCCACCAACATCTACTACGAGCAGGTGGCCACCCGCTGGGGCAACTGGGCGAAGGTCTTCTTCAACAACAAGGGCGTCGTGGCCAAGGCGGCCGCGGTCTGCATGAACTATCCGCGCGGTGACCTCTCGGTATGGGACTGGCCGGTCGCCCGCTGAACGAGTTGGCGCGACCGGGGTAGACGGCTGCGCTTAGATTCGAGGCATGGGCCAGCCGTACCCGGACTATCACGACGACGATGACTACATCGACGACGACGAGATCATCGAGCCCCCGAGTAAGCGCGGTGCCGTGGGCATCTTCCTGCTCGGGTGGCTCTTCCTGCCGGTCGCAGGCATTCTGCTCAGCGAGCTGCAGAGCCCGTGGTTCGAGGTCGGCGCCGTCGTCACGCTGGCGTTCGTCGCCGCCTTCGTCGTGGCGGTGGTGCGCGTGGTGAAGAACTTCTAGCTGCCTGCCCGCGCTCCGTCCGGCAGGCATCGGCCGGAGTAACCTCGAGGCAGGGTTGGGACCCAAGGGGGCACAAGATGAATGTGAAGAGGATCTTGGCGGCAACCGCTATCGCTGGTTCGCTGGGTGCGGGCGCGGCCGGTTTCGGAACGGGCTCCGCGTACGCCGACGACCACTGGGTGCCGTGGGTGCCGAACGTGGACCAGATCGTCCCGAATGGGCCCGCGCCCGGTCAGGTCAAGAAATGGTGCCCGTGGCAGTCCGCTCCCGGGCATTGGGTCGGCGGCCCGCACGGGATTCCCTGCACCTGAGTTGCCGCCCTTTCCAGGGTGAGTTCGCGCATGCTCCAGACCACCCTCAACCCACCGGTCGGGAGGGCTTAGTCTGTCGACGTGGATATCAATGGAGCTAGCGCAATCGTCACCGGTGGCGCGTCCGGCATCGGCGCGGCCTCGGCCCGCCAGCTGGCCGCCAAGGGCGCCAGGGTCGTCGTCGCCGACCTCAACGCCGAACGCGGGCAGGAACTCGCGCATGAGATCGGCGGCGTATTCGTCACCGTCGACGTCACCAACACCGACCAGATCCTGGACGCGGTGAACACCGCCGTCGACCTCGGCCCGCTGCGCGCCCTGGTCAACTCGGCCGGCATCGGCTGGGCCCAGCGGACCATCGGCAAGGACGGCCAGTTCGACTCGGCCCACAATCTGGACGCCTACAAGAAGGTGCTCGCCATCAACCTGGTGGGCACCTTCGACGCGATCCGCCTCGCCGCCACCGCGATGAGCCGCAACGAGTTCACCGATACCGGCGAGCGTGGCGCCATCGTCAACCTGACCAGTGTCGCCGCATTCGACGGCCAGATCGGTCAGGCGGCCTACTCGTCGTCCAAGGGCGGCGTCGTCGGCCTCACCCTGCCGGTTGCGCGTGATCTCTCCGCGTCGGGCATCCGCGTCAACACCGTGGCTCCCGGCCTCATCGACACCCCGATCTACGGGGAAGGTGAAGCCTCGGAGGCCTTCAAGGCCAAGCTTGGCGAATCGGTGCTGTTCCCGCACCGACTCGGCAAGCCCGAGGAGCTGGCCTCGATGGTGCTCGAACTGCTCACCAACTCGTACATGAACGCCGAGGTCGTCCGCGTCGACGGCGGTATCCGGATGCCCCCGAAGTAACTTCTACACCTGCGAACAGCCCCCTCGCCCACCCGGGCGAGGGGGCTGTTTGTTGTGTCCGGAACCTGCGAGCGTCACGAAACTGCCGGAATGCGCATTATGTTGCGAGATAATTTGCCGCATTTGCAAATTTTGCAGCTGTCGGCTCCTGGGCAAAGTGTCGCGGGAAGCCGAAGCGCAAAAACGAGCAAATTCCGAAAGATCTTGCCAGATCGAGTTGAAATGGGCCTTAGTGTCGACAAGTCGCGCGTACAGTCACCGCTACTGTCAACTCTTCGCACAATGAGGTCGGGGATCATCGTGGTCAACAAGCATCGTAAAAGTAATAGCTACAAGGTCCGCACAGCATTGCTGGGGTTGACCACGACCACCGCGATGGCGGCCACCATCGCGGTCTCGGCTCCGGTGCCGACGCCCCCGGCGCTACTGGCCCACGAACAGCACAGTGTGAGCCTGACCGCGGCCAGCACCCCGTACCAGCAGGCACAGAACGTCATCAACACGCTGCTGCCGGCGCTGGTCAACACCTTCGGCGCTCAACCCAGGGTCACCCTCGACACGCTGCTGGCCCAGGTGCCGGACGGGCTGTTGACCGACCTGCTCAACGCCAACGGCAGCACCATCAACGTGGCGACGCTGCTGGCCACGCTCGGGTTGAACGACGCGGGCTCGGATCTCAACACCGCGGTCACTGCGGCCATCAGTTCGGCGCTGGCCGACTTCCTTGCGTCGGCCACGACCGGCCAGGGCGCGGAGGATCTGCGGGCCCAGTTGACCGCGGCGATCGCCACGGCAGTGGATGCGCAGCTCCGGGCAGTCAGTGTCTCGGTCAAGCCCGTCAGCTTTCTGCCCGCCGTCACGATCAGACTGACGGACGTCCTTGGCTCCGCCGGCGTCACCAATCTGGCGAACTCGGTGGCCGGCGGCGTTGCCGGCAGCATCGTGGGCAACCTGACCGAGATCCTGCCCACCGCCGACGAACTGACTGCCGAGATCACCGCAGCGCTCCCGGACCTGCTGACGACCCTCTTCAACAATGCCGACCTGGCCGATGCCGAGGGCAACTTCCAGCTGGGCAACCTGCTCGAATTGGTCGGACTCAACCTGGCCAGTCTGGCGGACAGCGGCGCGCTCAGCATCACCTCGGCCGGTCCGCTGTTCACCCTCGCTCGGCTGCTGGGCGGGGTGGACCTCGGCTGGACACCCGGCACGCAGAGCGCCATCGCCGATTCCGTCAACGGCACCGGCTATCTGGATCTCGGCACGTCGACGCTGAAGACGAACCTCGCTGCGGCCCTGGCCGATGCACTGGCGGACGGGTCGCTGGCCGCGGACCTGGGCACCGTGCTGACGCCGGCGTTGAACAACATCGTCAACCAGATCGTGGACAACGCGACCGACACCCTGGAAGCCGACTTGCGGAGCAGCATCCAGGGCGCGCTCAGTGGACTGAACTTCAGGGTGTTGGGGGTGAACGTCCCGGCAGGAAACCTGCTCTTCGGTGCGTTGAGTCCGCTCATCGGCGATCTCGCAGACAATCTGAACGGCCAGCTGTCGGGCAACGTCGAGGGGCTGGTGGAAGGGCTCGTGGAAACGGGCACCGGCAGCATCGGTGGCGCGCTCACCGAGGCGGTCAACGGCGCCATCGATGCCATTCCCGATCAGGAGATCGCCTCGGTCCGGATTCCGATCGTCATCGGTAGCGGATTGGGAGCGTTCTCGGCCGGTGCCGCCTACCGGGATGTGCTGGCGCAGCTGTCATCTCAGCCCGGTGGTCTGGACTACGCCGGCGAGAATCCGCTGCTCGGCAGCTTGACGATCCTGCCGGCCATCCTTCTCAACAACGCGGGGCGCGCCAACGGCGGCATCATGGCCAGGTTCGCGGACCTGTTCGCGATGCTGGGAATCGATGCCGTGACACCGGATGTCGCGATCAGCAGCAGTGGTGGCACACCGATCGGTGACACCGGCCTGGCCTTGGGCGGCGCGAATCTGGTGCCGGTGAAGATCGACGCCACCGTCGAGTACCAGCTGATGTCGGACTTCGCGGCCTGGGCCAACCCCGTCACGTTGTTGAACAACGTCGTCGCGGGTCTGCTCCCGACCTACATGCTGCGTGGCGTGGACGTCACGGGCGCGGCCGGGCAGTTGACGTCGGAACTGGAGGAACTGGTCGGCAGCCTGGCCGACCAGAATGCGGCCGACACCAATATCTACCTGACGGTGCGGGCCAACAGTCTTCCGATGCTGGAGCCGCTCTACCTGATCGGTGACGTCATGCGGCTGGCGGGCCTGGCGCCGGTGGCCAACCTGGTGAACGGATTGGCCAACGCCCTGTCACCGGCGTTGCGGAGTCTGACGAACCTGGGCTACTCGGACGCGTTCTGGAATCCCGAGACCGGGGCCTACGAGCGCACGCTCGATTCCGCCGCGACCCGGGTGCAGTTCGGCACGCTGCCGAACGTCAACTGGGGTGAGGTACTGCCCAATGTGCTCAGGCAACTCGGCACCGGATTCCGGACCGCGATGACGACGAACAACAACACCGGCCCGAATGCTCTTTCTTCGGTGGGCGATCTGCTCAACGGCAATATCGGTGACGTGCTGTCCGGGTTGACCGGTGCTGCCGGCGATGCGCTGGCCGATGTCCAGATCACCGCGGCCGACGGCACCGAGGCGGGAACTGCCGAGAGGTCAGCGGCGAATCGCTCGGTGGCCGCGGATCCGGTGCCCGCGGCCACCCCGCCGGCCACTCCACCGCCGGCTCCGCCGGCCGAGGAGCCAGTCGAGCAGCCTGCGGAGCCGGTTGCCGAGGAACAGGTCGAGGTGGTCGAGCCCGAGGTCAAGCGGTTGCCCAAGACGCCGAAGCGGGTCAGGGAGGCGGCGAAGACCGCCGCCGAACTCGCTGCGGCCAAGGCGCCCGTCGCCGACAACGGCCCCAAGAAGCCCGACAACGACCAGGGCGACAGCGGCGCGGAGTCCAAGTCCGAATCGAGCGGCAGCGACAGCGCGGGAGGTGAGAACGCCGCCTGAGTGTCCGAAAAATAGAACCGCCCAACTCCGAAAGGGGTTGGGCGGTTCGCTGTCGGCGACCGCACAACCCGGCCTCCGGCAAAGTGAGAAACCGGCAACATGCGCGCATAAGTGCTGTCGCAGAGCGGAAATACGCAACGGGAAACCTACCGGCAGTATCCATAACCGGAAGGTTCAGCCATGTCCTATGTGAGTCCGGCAGAGTTTGTCGGAAAGATGATCGACGCCGGCGAATCCAAAGCGATGATGTCGACCCGGGACACGCTCATCCGCGCCTTCATGGCCGGGGCCATCCTCGCCATCGCCGCTGCGTTCGCCGTGACCGTCACCGTGCAGACCGGCAACGCACTGGCCGGTGCAGTGCTCTTCCCGGTCGGGTTCTGCCTGCTTTACCTGCTGGGCTTCGACCTGCTCACCGGCGTGTTCACCCTGGTGCCGCTCGCGCTGCTCGACAAACGTCGCGGCGTCACGGTCCGGTCGGTCCTGCGCAACTGGGGCTGGGTGTTCCTGGGCAACTTCGCAGGTGCGCTCACCGTGGCGCTGATGATGGCGGTGGTCTTCACCTACGGGTTCAGCGTCGATCCCAACGAGGTCGGACAGCGGATCGGCGAGATCGGCCACAGCCGCACCGTCGGCTATGCCGAACACGGCGCGGCCGGAATGCTGACGCTGTTCATCCGCGGTGTGCTGTGTAACTGGATGGTGTCGACCGGAGTGGTGGCGGCGATGATGTCGACCAGTGTGTCGGGCAAGGTGATCGGGATGTGGATGCCGGTGATGCTCTTCTTCTACATGGGTTTTGAGCACTCCATCGTCAACATGTTCCTGTTCCCTTCCGGGCTCATGCTCGGCGGTGACTTCTCGATCAGCGACTACCTGGTGTGGAACGAAATCCCGACAGTGGCAGGCAATCTCGTCGGCGGATTGACCTTCGTCGGGCTCACACTGTTCGCCACGCACGCGCGCACCGGCCAGCCACGGCTCGTCGATCTGCCCCCGGCGCCGTTGACGGGCCGGAGAGAGGGTCTCAACGCGTGACCACCATCCCCGCCCACCGCTGGTGACTCCAGGTCGGGTCGGTTACCAGTCGGCCTCGTCGAAGCGCACGACACCACGGATGTTGTTGCCGTCCAGCATGTCCTGGTAGCCCTGGTTGATGTCTTCCAGGCGGTAGGTGCGGGTGATCATGTCGTCGATGTTCAGCAGCCCGGACTTGTAGAGCGCGGTCAGCCGCGGCGTCTCCACGTGGGAGCTACCGCCACCGAAGATGTTGCCCTTCAACGTCTTCTGCAACATGGTGAACAGGAACAGGTTCAGCTTGACGTCGGCGTCCATCATCGAGCCCATCCCGGTCACCACACAGGTGCCGGTCTTGGCGGTGAGGATCAGCGCCTCCTCGACGTACTCGCCCTTCATGTCGCCGACGGCGATGATGACCTTGTCCGCCATCAGTCCGTGGGTGACGTCGATGACCGGGACGATGGCCTCGGCCATCGACGGATACACGTGCGTGGCACCGAACTTGATGGCCTGCTCGCGCTTCCATTCGTTCGGGTCGATCGCGATGACCTGCTTGGCCCCCGAGATCACCGCACCCTGCAGCGCGCTCATGCCGATACCGCCGACACCGACGATGATCACGGTCTCCCCGGGCTTGACCTCGGCGACGTTGGTGGCCGAACCGAAGCCGGTGGGCACCGCGCAGCCCATGATGGCCGCGGTCTCGAACGGGATGTCATCGTCGATCTTGACGACCGAATCCTTGTGCACCGTCATGTACGGAGCGAAGGTGCCCAGCAGGTTCATCGGCGACACCTCATGCGAACCGGCATGAATGCGGCTGGTGCCGTCGGCGATGGCCTTGCCGCCGAGCAGCACGGCGCCGCGGTCACACAGCGAGCGGAACCCCTTCAGACACGGCGGGCAGGTACCGCAGGCCGGGATGAACGCCAGGATGACGTGATCACCCTCGGCGATGCCGGTGACGTTCTTACCGACCTTCGTCACCACCCCGGCACCCTCGTGCCCGCCGAGGGCGGGCAGTCCGATCGGGGTCGCACCGGTGGTGATGTGGTAGTCGGAGTGGCACATGCCGGCGGCATGCATCTGAATCTGCACCTCGTCGGCCACCGGGTCGCCCAGGTCGATCTCGTCGACCTTGAACGGCGAATTGAGCTCCCACAGCAGGGCACCTTTGGTCTTCATGGAAGCCGATAATAGAACACGTTTCAGATAGAGCAATAGCGTGGCCGTGAACAGCAGGTATACCGGCTTTCTTTCGTCGTTGACGACATCAGCGATGAATCCACCTCATCCCGGCGGTCTATCCATCAGCACGACCAGAATCGATCAGAGAGGTGCCCTGACATGTCTGCCAAGACCCAGATCAACGCACGCATCGTGCCCAACCTGTGGTTCGACCGGGAAGCCCTCGAGGCCGCCGAGCACTACATCGCCGCCTTCGGCGGAAACGGCAGGATCATCGGGACGACGCCCGCCCACCCGGGCGCACCGTCACCGCAGGATGTGCCGATGGTGGTCGAGTTCGAAATCGACGGCCAACCCTTCGTCGGCATCAACGGCGGCCCGCAGTTCACGTTCAGCGAGGCCGTCTCGCTGGAAGTGCGGGTGGACGGCCAGGAGCAACTCGACCGCATCTGGGCCGCCCTGGTCGAGGGTGGCCAGGAGCAGCCCTGCGGGTGGCTGAAGGACAAGTACGGGTTGTCCTGGCAGGTCACCCCGACCGCGTACTACGACCTGATGGCGCGCGGTGATGGCGCAGCCAAGGAGCGGCTGATGAACGCGGTGATGGCCACCTTCGGCAAGTTCGATGTGGCCGCACTCGAGGCGGCGCACCGGTCAGAGGACGGGCGGTAACCCGAACTTCTCGAACAGCCGGGTGTCCAGGAACGCGACCACGTGTGTGATCCCGGCGCCGGTCACGTCCAGGACGTGCAGTTGGAACGCTTCGTGCACATCGGTTTCCGGGTTGCGCAGGTACATTCCGGCGGCGGTCTGGCCGTTGGCGGTGGTGGACACCAGCCGCATATCGCCCGCCCGTTCGGCCGGACATTTGTCGCGAGACAGGGCGCCGATGGCCTTGGGGCCGACATACCAGCCGTCGAACGGTGGCATCTCCCAGATGGCGTCGTCGGTGAACAGCTTCTCCAGCTTGTCGACGTCGTAGGCCTCGAAGGCCGAGATGTAGCGCTTCAACAACTCCTGAGCCTCCGGGGATTCCGGTGCGGCCAACGGCTGGTCCTCGCTGGGGCCGACGGCATCGAGCTGGGCTCGCGCCCGCTGCAACAGGCTGTTGACTGCGGCCGTCGATGAGCCGACCGCGTCGGCCACCTCGGCGGCACGCCACTGCAGCACATCGCGCAACACCAGCACCGCGCGCTGGCGCGGCGAGAGATGCTGCAGGGCCGCTACGAAGGCCAACCGCACCGATTCGCGGGTGCCCACTATTGCTTGCGGATCGGCTGGATCATCGGCGTCGGGAAGCGGCTCCAGCCACGGAACCTCGTGCCGCTCATGGATGTCCGCATGGGGATCGGAACTCTGTGTACCCAGGCCCGATGGCAGCGGACGGCGCTGCTTGCCTTCCAGGGCAGTCAACGAGGTGTTGGTGGCGATGCGGTACAGCCAGGTGCGCACCGAGGATTTGCCCTCGAACCGGTCGTAGGACTTCCAGGCGCGCAGGAATGTCTCCTGAACCAGATCCTCGGCGTCGTGCACCGATCCGGTCATCCGGTAGCAGTGCGCCAGAAGCTCGCGCCTATACCGCTGGGCGTCGGCAAGGAACGCATCTTTGGAGTCGAACCGGTCATCTACCGCTGTGAGGACGCTCACGATGGCGAGCTTACCGAGCCCCACCGACAAGCGGGATGCATCAGGCGTTGCAGATAGGCTCGTCGGGTGGCGACAACCCGCAGTGAGCGCAGTTTCGACGGTGTCGGCGGCGTGCCGATCTTCTACGACGTGTGGACTCCGGAGGGCAGGAGCGAAGCGACCGGGGAGTCAGCTTCGGCCACAGCACCGAACGGCGTCGTCGTCCTCTGTCATGGTTACGCCGAGCACGCCCGCCGCTACGACCACGTCGCGCAGCGATTCGGCGAGGCCGGATTGATCACCTATGCGCTGGACTTGCGCGGCCACGGCCGGTCCGGGGGCAAACGGGTCTATCTGAAGAACATCTCCGAGTACACCGAGGACTTCCACCACCTGGTCGGGCTCGCCACGGCCGCGCACCCCGAACTCAAGCGGGTGGTGCTCGGGCACAGCATGGGCGGGGGGGTCGTCTTCACCTATGGTGTCGAGCACCCCGACGATTACGCCGCGATGGTGCTGTCGGGTCCGGCGGTGTACGCGCAGGACGGGGTGTCCCCGGTGATGACCGTGGCCGCCAAGGTGTTGGGCGGCCTGGCACCCGGGCTGCCGGTGGAGGATCTACCCGCCGATGCCGTCTCGCGTGACCCCAAAGTGGTGGCGGCCTATGAAGCGGACCCGTTGGTGCATCACGGCAAGCTGCCGGCCGGTGTCGCCAAGGCGCTGATCGGTGTCGGCGAGACCATGCCGCAGCGGGCGGCCGCACTGACCGCGCCGCTGCTGGTGGTGCACGGCGGCCAGGACAAGCTGATTCCGGTGGCCGGCAGTGAGCGCCTGGTGGAATGCGTCGGTTCCACCGACGTCGCGCTCAAGGTCTACCCGGAGCTCTACCACGAGGTGTTCAACGAACCCGAGCGCGCCGTGGTRCTTGACGATGTCACTTCGTGGATCGAGACCAGACTGTGAAAAGAGCCGCCCGTCAACTGTTCACGGTGTTGCTGGCCACTCTGTTGGTCGCCGCCTGCTCCTCCGGGGAGCAGCAGGCCGGCGAACAGGGCTGGGTGGAGGACGAGGTGTCGTTCACCGATTCCTCCGGGTTGACGCTGTTCGGCACCTACCGGCACCACGGCGACGACGCCGGGCCGGCCGCGCTGCTGATTTCCGAGAGCGGCCAGACCGACCGCAACGGTGACAATGCGGTGGCCGGGCCGGTGGGCAACATGCGCCAGCTCGCCGAGTACCTGTCCGATAAGGGCATCGCCTCACTGCGTTACGACAAGGTCGCCACCGGCAAGACCGGCCTGGGGCCGTACGCGCAACGTCCGGCCGACGTGGGGAGCGCCGCCTATTCGGCAGGGGCGCGTGCCGCAGTGCGGTACCTGGCCGGCCGGCCCGGCACCGACGGGACGCGCATCTCGGTGTACGCGCTCGGCGAGGGCACCATCCACGCGATGACGCTGGCCGACGATATCGAGCCGGACGCGCCGAAGATCCACTCGCTCGGGCTGTTTCAGCCGCTGCCGGGCCGCTACCTGGACATCATCAGTGCTCGCGTGCGCGTCGACGTGGATGCGGCGATCGATGCCGGGGCCAAGACACCCGAGCAGGGCAAGACCGTGCTCGACGCCTGGGCCGCGGCGGTCGACGAAGCGCGCACCCGGGGGACGGCGCCGGCTCAGCTACCCGACGGACTCGGGGCAATTCTCAACGCGGGCAACGTCAAAGCCGTCGTGGAGGCCGATGCCATCGACCCGCAGGCGCTCGCGGCGAAGCTCCCGACCGGCACACCGGTCCTGCTGACCTGTTCGGACTCCGACGGCCAGGCCAACTGTGAATCGGTCCGCCCGCTGACGGCCGCGCTCAAGCACACCGCGCTGACCGTGGTGGACCTCAAGGGTGTCAATCACGTACTGCGCGACGACCCGTCCGACAACGTCGCCAACTACGCGAAACCCGGCCCGTTGTCCCCGCAGTTGATCACTGCCCTGGACAATTTCGTCACCAAGTAGGCCCAAGGCTGTGGATGAACTCGTATCTGTGGACAACCCTCGTGACAAGACCGGACATGTCGGAACGACTTCCTAGCGTGGACTCATGAGCAACGACAAGATGCTGGCCCGCATCGCGGCCCTGCTGCGCCAGGCCGAGGGCACCGACAATGTCCACGAGGCCGAGGCGTTCATGACCGCGGCACAACGGCTGGCCACCGCGACATCCATCGACCTGGCAGTGGCCCGCGCGCATTCGGCGCAACGCACCGCGGCGCAGGCACCGGTCCAGCGCACCATCACCATCGGTGAACCCGGGACCCGCGGCCTGCGCACCTACGTGCAACTCTTCGTGGTGATCGCGATGGCCAATGACGTGAAATGCGATGTGGCCTCCAATTCCACGTATGTGTACGCCTACGGCTTCGGTGAGGACATCGATGCCAGCCATGCGCTGTACGCCGGGCTGCTGGTGCAGATGGTGCGGGCCTCCGATACCTACATCGCCTCCGGCGCGCACCGCCCGACTCCGACGATCACCGCCCGCCTCAACTTTCACCTGGCCTTCGGTGCACGTGTCGGCCAGCGCCTGTCCGAGGCCCGCGACGAGGCCCGGCGCGCGGCCACCGAGGACACCACGCGGGCGCCGGGAACCGCGCTTGCGTTGCGTAACAAGGATCTGGAACTCACGTCGTTCTACCGCCAGTCGTCCGCGGCACGCGGTACCTGGCGCGCCACCAGCGCAACGGCCGGGTACTCCTCGGCAGCACGGCGCGCCGGGGACCGGGCCGGCCGGCGCGCCCGGCTGGGCCCGAGCCAGGAGATCTCCGGGGCGCGGGCACCGCTGGAGCGCTAGTGCGTGACAGTCAGCGCGCGAAGGTCTACGCCGCAGAGGAATTCGTGCGCACCCTGTTCGACCGCGCCGCCGAGCACGGGAACGGTTCGATCGATTTCTTCGGCGCCGCGCTGACGCTGCCGCCGGAGGCGCGTTTCGCCTCGGTCGAATCGGTGCGCCGCTACGTCGACGATGTGCTGGCGATGCCCGCCGTGCGTGGACGGTGGCCCGAGGCAGGACAGCTCGCGGTCCGGGCTCGCCGTGGGCAGACCGCGGCGCATTACGATTCCGGGACGATAGCGGTACCGGACCGGCACACCACCTGGGCGCTGCGGGAACTGGTGGTGCTGCACGAGATCGCTCACCACCTGGCCGGTGCGGGCGCCCCGCACGGCAGGGAGTTCGTCGGCACGATGACCGAACTGGCAGGCTGGGTGATGGGACCCGAGGTCCAGCACGTGCTACGCGTGATCTATTCGAAAGAGGGGGTGGCCGGATGACCGAGCCTGCCGCGGTGGACAAGTTGTTCGACGAGTTGCTGCACACCGAGGACGATGCGCTGCGTGCGGCGCGGGCCTCGACAGAGCCCGCCGGGATGCCCGCCATCGAGGTCTCCGCGCAGCACGGCCACCTGCTGACGCTGTACGCAAAGCTCACCGGCGCCCGTAGGGTGCTCGAAATCGGCACGCTCGCCGGGTATTCGACGATCTGTCTGGCCCGGGGCGTGGGCCCGCAGGGTCAGGTCGTCACGCTGGAGTACGAGCCCCGGCACGCCGAGGTGGCAGCGGCCAATCTGGCCAGGGCCGGGGTGGCCGACCGTGTCGAGGTGATCGTCGGCGCCGCGCTGGACACCCTGCCCACGCTGACCGGTCCGTTCGACCTGTTCTTCATCGACGCGGACAAGGAGAACAACCCGGCCTATGTGGAGGCGGCGATCGGGCTGGCCGCTCCGGGTGCGCTCATCGTGGTCGACAACATCGCCCGCGGAGGCCGGGTGCTCGAGCCGGCGCCCGAGGATGCGCAGGCCATTGCGGTCCGCGACACTCTGGCGATGATGGGGGACCATCCGCGCCTGGATGCGGCGGCCATCCAGACCGTCGGCGCCAAGGGCTGGGACGGGTTCGCGGTCGCCATCGTCACCTGAGTGACCCGGAATCGCTTGTTGGACCGGTGGTTTGACTGTCCTCCTATGACTTGCCTCCAGTTCGGGCTGTCAGACATGCGAACCGGTTTGGGTGTCGAGCACTGTGGGTGGATCGACGTCCTTTGCGCGCTTGTCACACGCGCGGAGGAACTTTCGGGCTCAGACGTGAACCCTTGCGCCCGGCCTTGACACGGCGTAGTATCGAACACAAGTTCGAATGCGACGTAGCTCCCAACGCGACTCGGTGAGCTGCAGACCGCGACTCCGGTCGCCGATTGGTTCGATGGTCCCGTGGGACCGGTCGGACCGTATTGACTGATCGTGCCCTTGGGGCACCTTCTGTGAAAGTCGGTATCCAGTATGGACGCCACCCATCTCGACACGTTTGTCGATGCGTTGATTGACGACCTTGCTGTTGCGCCTGTACCCGAGCGCGACGCTGAACGCAGGCTGTTTCACTTGCTGGACAGTCCCCGCCGGATCGTCGATGAACAGCCCCTGCTGGCGGTGCTGGCCGCCGCGGTCACCGCCCGCAATCTGCTGGATCATGTGATCGCCCAGGCGGTCGCGGCCGCGGAACGTCTTGGTATTCCGGCCCGCAAGCATCTGCGCTCGGGAGCCGATCTGCTCACCAGTTGCGGCGTCGCCCCCGGCGCGGCCTACCGGGCGGCGCGGGTGGGCCGCGCGGCGCACACGCTGCCGGCGTTGACCGCGGCCCAGCGCCTCGGTGG
>NZ_JBFUKN010000090.1:0-25480 GCF_056400845.1 Mycobacterium sp. P4_H6
CGGCGTCTTCGGCGGCGATACTGATGTCGGCGAGCAGCCCCAGCGACAGACCCCAGCCGACGGCTGGCCCGTTGATCGCCGAGATGATCGGCTTGTCCATGCTCAGCGTCGCCATTATGCGCTTGCGTTCGGTCTCCATGAGCACGATCGCGTCTTCGAGCGATGGATCCGGTTGTGCGACATCCATCCCTGTGCAGAATCCGCGGCCGGCACCGGTGATGACGGCGACTCGTGTCTGCGGATCTCGCTCGACATCGAGCAGTAGGTCACCCATCAATTCGAACATCGGCATGGTGAGCGCGTTGAGATGCTCAGGCCTGTTGAGGGTTATCAATAGAACGCCGTTGGGTTTACGCTCGATCAGGAACTCTTTCGGATAGCGGGCGAAGATGTCGTCGCCGTTGAGGTTGGTCATCACGCCTCACCCGCGCCGGCGCCGACACCACTGATTGCTGGTTGCTTGTGATTCATGTTCTCCTCGAATGCTTCTCGTTCGGCGTAATGTGCGGGTCGGGCGTCGCGAATATCGGCCAGGATGGCCTCGGGAGTGCGCGCTATTCCACGCGGATTCTTGAACTTCGGGATCACGTACTTCCCGAACAGTTCAATCGACTTCATGAGTTCCCTGTGCGGCAGGCCGTCGATCCGCATCACCAGTGAGTCGACTCCAAGGTCGGCGAAACGTTGGACCTGGGCAATGCAATCGTCGGGGTCGCCGACGATGAAACCGGACGAATCTTCGAACATGTAGCGTTCGTCGCCGAAATCCAGATGCTTTACTGCGCCCATGTATTGGTAATCGCTCGAGAGCTTCGAGAGTCGTTCGTAGGCGTCAGTGGACAGGCCGACTGTCTCCTTGAGTCCGCGCGCCCAGGTGCGGGCTTCCTCACGGGTTTCCGCGCAGTGCATGCCTCCGCCGATCGCTACCAGTCGCTCGGCCTGTACCGGATAGGTGTGCGTTGCCGAGGCCAGCGCATCGTCGTAGCGACGAATCATGTTCTCGACGAAGTCGAAGCCGAGGTAGAAGCCGCCTACGATCGCCCCGATCCCGAGTTCGGCTGCCGCGCAGACCGATTCTGGGCTGCCGGTAGCCATGTGGATGGGGGGATAGGGCGTTTGGATACTCCTGGGAACCAGACTGCGAGGTGGGATCTTGTAGTGTTCGCCGACAAAGGAGAAGACGTCGTTGTGCAGTGCGCGGCGGATCACTTCGATCCCCTCGAGCTGCTGCGATTTGTTCTCGGAAGGCGACACCTCGAAGGCGCGCAACGCGAGCGTGGTATTTCCCCGCCCGACACCGAGTTCGACCCGACCGTTGGACAGGACGTCTTCGGTGGCCAACCGCTCGGCGACGCGGATCGCGTGGTTGATGCGTGTCGGAAGCAGGGTGACCAGGTGAACAAACCGAATCCTGCTGGTCAGGGCCATCAGGTATGGATACAACACCTCAGGTGCGGACGTGCTGGCGGTGCCGATGGCCAGATGCTGTTCTGAAGTGCCGAACGCATCGAAGCCCACCTCCTCGGCGAGGAGCACTTCGTCGATGAGTTCACGATAGCGGTGCTCGTACGAGGCGCCAGGGGCTGTCTCACCCTCGCTCATGAATATGAACCTCATGCTTTTTATCTCCTTCCAAYGTGAATCGACATTAACGTAAGGCTCGGTCGCTTCACTGTCAACCCTCGGACGATTTATGCGCCCTGTAGCCTTGTTGTACAGCGATATTGGTGAGGCGCAGGCGCCCGGTTGCAGTCCACGGCCGCGCTTCCTGATGTTAACGTAGTCGCCTCTGCATAAACATGCAGACGGAAGGGCAGGCGCTTATGGCAACGTCGGCAGCATCCATCGGGACTGATGCCCCGCTCATGCGGACGAGTGATCCGCATCCCCGTGGCTCGCGCCGGAAGCTGCTTCTCGATGCTGCCGCCGAGCTGTTCCTGCGCCACCCGTACGACTCGGTTACGGTCGGCATGGTGGCGACGGAGGCGGGTATTTCCGGCCCAGGTCTGTATAGACACTTCCAGAACAAGCAGGCGTTGCTCATCGCGGTGGTCGAAGAGGGGCTACAGGAGCTTCATCGGTTCGCTCGGGCGACCGCTGCCGCGGAATCGGATCCTGGCGCCGCGCTGGCGGCAATGGTCGACCTTCATGTCAGATCGGTGATAACCGGCCCGCCGAGAACGCTGATCTTCCTGAAGAACGAGCACGCCGTTCCCGTATCGGATCAGCGACGGATTCGACGTGAGATGAACCTATATGCGCACGAATGGATTCTGGTTGTCCTCCGGCTACGCCCAGACCTGTCCGAACCACAGGTCCGCCTGTTGACGCAGGCGGTGTTCTCGATGCTCAACTCGGTGGCGACTTTGAACAAGGGACTGGACCAAGAAGAGATCGTCGTGATGATGTCGACCGCGTCGATTCGAGCGCTGACCGGCCTCGGATAGAACTGGACAGGTGCTGGTCGGAAATGCACTCGTCGCTGTCCGGTCGGCTCTTCCAATATCCCAATCACCCTCTGGCACTCCAAATTTCCAGGAGGAAAGGCGGTTATGCTGGTTGCTGACGCCCGTGTCCTCTGGAGCGCAATGAACCCACGCGGTGTGCCTGTATGGCCGGCCGCGGGCAAACAAAGGAGMCATCGTGAGTGTTCTCGATCTGTTTCGACTCGACGGCAAGGTTGTCATTGTCACCGGTGCATCCTCGGGCCTTGGGGTGGCATTCGCGCAGGCGATGGCCGAAGCCGGAGCTGATGTCGCACTCGGCGCACGCCGCATCGATGGGCTCGCCCGCACCTCGGAGCTGGTTTCTGCGGCTGGCCGTAAAGCGTTGCCTGTGCGCACGGATGTCGCCGATCCGGCTTCCTGCCAGGCTTTGGTGGACGCAACCGTGGCCGAGTTCGGCAAGGTCGATGTGTTGATCAACAATGCTGGTGTCGGCACCGCGGTGCCGGCTACCCGCGAGACCCCGGACGAGTTCCGCCGGGTAGTCGATGTCAACCTGCACGGGTCCTACTGGATGGCGCAGGCCTGCGGTCGGGTCATGCAGCCTGGTTCATCGGTCATCAACATCGCCAGTGTCCTCGGCATCACCACCGCCGGTCTGCCCCAGGCTGCCTATGCCGCGTCGAAGGCTGCTGTAATCGGATTGACCCGTGACCTCGCACAGCAGTGGGGGTCTCGCAAGGGAATCCGCGTCAACGCACTCGCTCCGGGATTCTTCCGATCAGAAATGACCGACTCCTACAAGCCCGGTTACCTAGACGCTCAGATGCCACGGGTGATCCTCGGCCGCACCGGTGAACCGGTCGAGCTGGCCGCGACGGCCGTATGGATGGCCTCGGCCGCCGGCGCTTTCGTCACGGGGCAGACACTCGCAGTCGACGGTGGTCTGACCATCACCTGATGGTGTTAAGTGACCTGGGGGCGGGTCCGCTCAAACGCCGAATGCGCCGCAGAGTTTCGTGGTTTCGACAGCGGCTACAGCGGTGAGACCTTCGGAGCTCGTACCGCCAGCACAAGCATGAGGGCGACAACCGCGATGGCACCGGAGAGGCCCCACGAAATGGCGAACCCGCTCCATGGCGGTGGCGCCCCTGCATCAACTCCGTCGACGGTGAGGACAGCGCCGGATACCTGAGCGCCGATAGTTCCTGCGACTGCCTGGATCGCGAAGTTGAGGCCATTGAACTCAGTCACTTTGTCCGCCGGCACACCGGTCACGACAAGATTCAGTGATTGAGTCATCGATACCGCTATACCGAAGTTGACCAGCAATGTGGAGACCAGAATGATCACGATGCTCCCTCGCTGTCCGACTACAAGCATCAGAACAGCGCCACTCAGGATCCCGATCGGGCCGATCGACGAAGCGAACCTGGAGCCGATGACTCGGTCCAGCACGGAAATCAGCGGTGCCATCAGCCCGATCATCATGGTGAATACCAGGATGACGGAAGTGACAGTCGCCGACTGGCCCAGACCGTAGCCGGTTGACTCGGGCAGCTGGGTCTGAATAGGAACACTGATGAGAGTCGCGTTGATGCAGTAGCCGGCGAGGAACATCAGTCCCGAAGCCGCTACGACGGTGAAACTGCGCATCAGCCGGAGGTCGATGAGAGGGTCGTCAACTGTGAGTTCGAGGCGAATGAAGAACGCAAGCCCCACGAGCCCAGTCGCGAAGAGCAGGAGAAGCTTGGGTGACAGCCATCCCCAGCTCGGCGCGAAGGTCAGTGCGAGCAGGATGCACGCGAGGCCGAACGCCAACAGGACACCACCGGCGACATCGATACCCGGCCGCTCCCTGCCGGCCTTCACTGAGCGAGGAACGAACGCCCAGACTGCCGCCATGCACGCAATCAATGCAATGAACGGAACCCAGAACAACCATCGGTAGGACAGGTGGTCAGCGATTGGCCCGGCAACCATCGTTCCGACGGCCGTACTGCCGAAGATCGCTCCGACCAGAATGCCGTTCGCCGACTTGGTTCGAGCTTCGGTCTGGGTGTCACGAATGATGCCAAGAGCCAGCGGAACGGAGCTCAAGCCAACGCCCTGAAGTAACTGACCGATGATGAGCATCTCTATTGACACCGATAGGGCCGACATCAGTGTCCCTATCGAGACGATCGTGAGCACGCCGAGAAGGGCTCGGCGTTTGTCCCAGACCTCGCCCAGTCGGCTGACGATGGGCGTCGCGATGGTCCCGGTGAGAAGTACGCCTGTGATTACCCAAGAGATTGTCGATCCGGGAACTTGGAATTGTTCCTGCAGGATCGGAAGCGCCGGTGGAGTAACAGACTCGTTCAAACCCTTGAATGCGGCTACGCATGCGATCACTGCAGCAAGAATCGCGCCTGCGCGTGCGCGCTGGTCAGCGGATGCAACACGCGAGGGGGCATGGGAATCGCGTAGAGACATAAAGCTGCTCCTTTTCCAATGGTATGCAGATCTGCGAGGTCGTGGCTGCTGAGTTGACCCGGGTACGGTCGGTTGTTCTGACGCTGAGGAGTAGGCGGTGTCCGGTTGTGCGGTAAAGCTTGCGGCGCGGTACCGCTAACGGGATCTGCCACGACGACGCGGCCCGGCTGCTCCAGGTATGGCGCGTCGGATCAGTGACACGGCGAATGTGTGGGATTCGTCTGTGCGCGTTGAGAAGTCGTCGGAGACCGAGTCTCTACTTGCCGTAGCCTCCTGCGATTCGGGGATATTTCTGTAGGTTCTTCCGCCGCCTGCTGTCGCGTGCACCTGGCCGCGGCCTACGAGGCGCTGTCCGCAGCGAACCCTCGGCGAGGTAGCACGAACGCCGGCTCGCCGTCGAACGTCGACCTGCCGCGGCCGGTTGCTCTGCGAATGTGACTCAACATTAACCTAGGCACGTTGTGTGACGTTGTCAACACTGTGTTGCCGGGATTCCCGGATCTGTGCTGAGTCTTCACGTACATGGGCGATATAGCAGTCATTTCGTTCCCTGCTCCACTGATGCATGCCGACCATTTGACCTTGATTCCGGGTCGGCCCCATTCCTTATGCGTTAATAACTGTTAACTTTTAGCTGCGGGTAATCGGTCTGTCCCGCTGGTCGTCTCCGTCACTGCCGCGGCCGGTGCCCCTGCCGCCAACCATTCCGAGGTGACTGCGCCATGACCCACAGCAAGCCGGCTCAGAGCAACGTGTCCGCGGCGACCACCGAAGCGGAGATCGCCGCGGGGAACCCCGCGTAGAAGGCCAGGTGTGTGATCAACGCTGATATCTCGTCCGTGGTCAGTCCGTTGTCGACACCGCGCCGCAGGTGTGCCCGCAGTTCGTCGGGTCGGTAGAGCGCGATGAGCGCACTCAGGGTGGCGATGCTGCGGTCGCGAGGGCTCAGCCGATCGTCGTTCCAGACTTTGTTGTAGAGAGGCGAATCGACGAGATCGGCCAGCTCTGGAGTGAATTGCCGAGCGGCGCCGCGCGGGGATTCGTTGATGTCAGGCACGAGAAGGCTCCGTTCATGTTGGTGTTGGCCGTTGCCAACGAGATTGGCGGGCTCACCGCGTCACCGCTGTACCGAGGCCCACGCGGAGCAGTGCCGTCTGCATCTCGGGCGACGACGGTCAACAACCAGATCACCGCGCGCCGCTGGTGCGCTTCGCGCGGAAGACGACGGGTGCAACGCTGCCCGTGGATCAGTCACCTCCCTCTGCGTGGTGGATCTGCGCCGAGACATCCTCGCCGACGAGATCGGCGTGCAGGAATGCTCCGGATGTCGGCAGGCGCAGGTGTAGTTCCGAGGCGGTGCTGATGGCGATGTGCCCGGCGTCCAGGGTGAAGTCGAGGACGTGACCTCCGCTGGTGCGTTCGTCGTCGAGGAAGTGCAGGTGATAGCCGGCCACCGAGATGCCCTGCTCGAAATCCGGTGTGCGGAAACCGACGAGAACACCATTCACGTGGTCGAATGTCTTTTCGGCCTGACCGTCGCTGGCCTCGGTCAGCGGGGGATAGGGCGGTGTCTGGGCCCTGACGGTGCGGGTGCGCACATTCGAGAGCGCACCGGTGACCCGGACCGCGTAGATCAGGTTGGGGCTCTCCACCGTCCGATCGATCAGCGCAAGAACATCCGGCCGGCTGGTGGGGACGTCGACGGTGCGGGTGGTGCTGTGCGTGAAATGGGTGACCGCCGCGAACGGCGAGCGGTCGGTACGGTTCGCCACGGTCGCGCTGCCGTCGGCCCGCAGGTGGTAGCACACGCCGTCGAGGATGATCATTTCGCCATCGAGACGGTTGAAGGTGCCAAGGCCGAAGTCGCCGTGGCGCAACAGTTCCTCGATGGTGATGTCGCCGTCGTAGACGCCGTCCAGCAGCGCGCTCATGGTCGAGGACTGGAACACCTCAGCACTTCGCGGATCGCCGGTAACTGTCGCACTGTGGTGGGCGATGACCTTGCGCGCCCATGTGGCGAACTGGTCGAGGGGGCCGTGTCGTGACGTCATGGGGTTGCCGTCACTCGAAGCTGTCGTCGTGCAGGTGCGCGGCCAGATGTGTGTTCCTGCTGTAGTCGACGGGGACGTCGATCACCGACGGCCCGTCCTCGCCGAGGGCCTGCGCCAGCGTGGAGGCGAACTCGTCGAGTGAGCCGACCCGGTAGCCGCGGGCGCCGAAAGCTGCTGCGTAATTGGTGATGTCGTAGTCACCCAGTTGTACGCCCGACTTGCGGCCGTACTTGAGGACTTCTTGGAAGCCGACCATGTCGTAGGTGTTGTCGCGCAGGATGATGTGAGTGAGGTTGAGGCCCAGTCGCGCCGCGGTTTCGAGTTCTTGCGCGGAGAACAGGAACCCGCCGTCCCCGGAGATGGACACGACGGGTGTGCCGGGACGCACCAGCGCAGCTGCCATCGCCCACGGCAGCGCTACGCCGAGGGTCTGCTGGCCGTTGGAGAACAGCAGACGCCGGGGTTCGTAGACCCGAAAGTGTCGCGCCATGTAGATGTATACCGAGCCGACGTCACAGGCAATGGTGGCCTCGTCGTCGAGGTGTTCCCGCAGCGCCAGCACGACGGCGGTGGGGTTGAGTCCCGCTGTCGTGGCGGGTATCGCGCGTTCGGTGGTGTCGATGTCGGTCAGCGACTGACGCTGACGAGCGATGTCGTCGACATAGGTGTCGGCGAGTGTCATTCCGGACAGCAGCCGGGTGAGTTCGACCAGTGTGTCGGCGATGTTGCCGCGTAGCTCGCTGACGGGCTGATAGTGGATGTCGATGCCGGCGGGCAGGGAGTCGATGTGGATGACGGTGCGGGCCGGGTCGTCGTTCCACAGGCCCGGGTCGTATTCGACGGCGTCGTAGCCGATGGTGATCAGGACATCGGCTTGGGAGACGAGGATGTCGCCGGGTTGATTGCGGAACAATCCGACGCGTCCCAGGTAGTGCGATTCGAGGTCTCGGGAGATGACGCCGGCGCCCTGGAACGTCTCGACGACGGGTAGCTCGGTGGCGGACACGAGAGCGCGCACCGCTTCGCAAGCCTCGGGTGCCGCACCTCGAACGCCCACCAGGAGGACCGGTCGTTTGGCGGCCGTGATGAGGTCGGCGGCCGCGCGGATCCCGGTGATGGGGGCGCCGGCCAATGCCGGTACCGGGTGTCGCGTGGTGATGGCTGCTGCAGTGGGGGCACTGAGCACATCGGCGGGAAGCACCAGCGCGGCGGCGCCCTGAGGCTCGGTGAGCGCGGCGCGAAAGGCGCCGACAGTGGCTTCGGCGGCGTTGTCGGCGTCGTTGACCTCGCCGGTGTGTTTGGTCACCGTCGTGAGGAACGCGGCGGCATCCATCGACTGGTGGGTCCGCTTGAGTCGATCTGCCCGGCCCACGGCGCCGCACAGGGCCACGACGGGGTCTTGCTCGGTGTTGGCGGTGAGCAGTCCGGTGGCCAGGTTGGTGGTGCCAGGACCGGAGGTGACCAGCACGACACCTGGTGTGCCGGTGAGTCTGCCGATGGCACCGGCCATGAAGGCCGCGTTCTGTTCGTGGCGACACACGACCAGTTCAGGCCCCCCGTCGACCAGGGCGTCGTAGACGGCGTCGATCTTTGCCCCCGGCACGCCGAACACGTAGGGCACCTCGTAGGCGGTGAGCACGTCGACGATGCGCTGGGCGCTGCGGGTGGAGCGGTCGCTGGTCATGTGTCGTCCTTCGTCGTGTGAAGTCGAGGTGCGGGGGCGTCCGTGACTACTCGGCGTGTCGGCACGCGCTGCTCGCCGAGACATGTTTCTAGGAGTCGACTGCAGCCTCGCGTGGACGGTGCCGATGCGTCCAATTGGTTCTTCGACGCGACTCCATAGGCGAGACCTATGCGTCCGAATCCGTTGCGATGCTGCGTGACCGGGGTCGCCGATCCTCGGCGGCCAGCTGGAATCACGTACACACGTGGCCCGAAGTCTCCTCCACGTTCACCGTGGTGTTCCAAAGCGCAAGGAACGCACGCAACGGCGCTGACGCGGGAATGTCGTTGCGCCAGATGAGCATCTTCTCGAATTCGATCTGCGGGGTGATCTGCCGGATGGTGAGGCCGCAACCAATGAGGGCGGGATCGCAGCGGGAGCTGAGCGCCACTCCGAGCCCTTGCTGGGCGAAGGAGACCTGCAGGCGCACGTCGTTGGCCGCACAGTTGACCAGGACCTCGGTGCCGGACGCTGCCGCGACCCGGTCGATATTGGCCCGCAACGCGCTGGTGCGCGGGTAGGTGATGATCGGGTGGCAGGCCAGCTCACTGAGTTCGAGTGGGTCACTGTTGCCGAGCGGGAACGCACAGGGGTCGAACACCGCGACGATCTCGTCCACGAACAGCGGCGAGGTGCTGATCGAGGCCGGTAACGCATCGGCGGGCCGGGCGATCACGGCTGCGTGCAGCTGGTTCTGCAGCACCATGTCGAGCAGTGGCTTGCTGGTGGCCTCGGAGACGACGATATCGATGCCGGGATACTCGTTCCGAAGCGCGCCGAGCAACATCGGGGTCGTGGTGTGTTCCACACCCCCTCCCGTCCCGATCCGAAACTCGCCGCGTAGCAAACCGGCGCGTGCGGAGAACTCTGCCTTGGCGTCGTTGGCGGCCTGAATGCACATCCGTGCATAGGGCAACAGCACCTGACCGGCGTCGGTGAGGGCCGTGGTGCGCTGGGTCCGGTCGAACAGCGCCTCGCCGAGCTCGCGCTCCAGCCCCTGTATCTGCGCGCTGATCGAGGGTTGGGTGATGAAGCACTTCTGGGCGGCCCGGGTGAACGAGCCCTCGTCGGCCACGGCGACGAAGTACTCCAGGGTCCTCAACTCCATGAACCGACACGATGCCCGATGATCATGACTGGTGGCTACTCATACGGCAAAGTTTCCTGGTAGCGGGGGGTCACGATGCTTCTGCAGGTTTGCCGACGCGTCAGCCGAGGGCTCTCACGATGTCGCGGATCGTGTCGACGACCACGGCGGGCTGAGACAGCATCACCAGATTCGAGGAGTTGACCTCGCGGATAGTGGCACCGGCACGCTCGTAGCCGAAGTGCTGCACCTGCGGCAGGATGCTGCGATCGGCCGTGCACAGGACCGCCCAGGTCGGGCGAGCCCGCCAGGCCGCCGTCGTGGCGGGCTGGGCAAACGCAGCGGCGGTCACGGGCCGCTGCGACACGGCGAGCACCGACGCGACCCCGGGATCGACGTCCGCGGCCAGCACCGAGGCGAACTTCGAGGAGTCCACCGACACGTCCATCCCGGCGGTGGAGTGCTCGGTGGCCGGAAACGGCGTCTGAATCAGTGCATCGGGAAGGTCGGAGTCAGGGAACCGGCCTTGAAGCTGCGCAACGCTTTCACCCTCGGTCAACGCGTATCCGGCGAGGTAGAGCAGCGCCGCGACGTTGGACGCGGTGCCGGCCTCAGTGATGACCGCTCCACCATAGGAATGGCCGACCAACAGCACCGACCCCGCGATCGTCTCCACGAAGGCGCGAACCAATGCAGCGTCTCCGATCAGGCTGCGGTTCGGTACGGCTACGGCGACCACCGGGATGCCGGAGTCCAGAAGTCCCTTCGTGACCGGCTGGTAGGACGAGGCATCGGTGAAGGCTCCGTGCACGAGAACCACGGTCGGGGTGGGCATCACGGACACGCTCCGATGAACGACGAGGGAACGATCACATCGTGATGGGCCAATTCGGCGGCGTCCAATCGTGTTTGGCGATGCGGCCATAGGTACAGCCAATCCAGATCCCCATCGGCGGAGCCGATGGAAGCCCGTGACGATTCCTATTGGACGTCGAACTGGGTGAGACGTGAAACTTCGAAGAACCCATGAAGCTGCCGACGCTCGGTGGTCCGCAGGCAGCCAAGMGCACGCCGCGTTCGAGATGACTCGTCAATCGACGAGAGAAGGAAGAGTCAGATGAGCGTCACCGTGATCGAGTACGTTCTCGGCAGACTGCACGACATCGGTGTCAACGACATCTTCGGCGTACCAGGGGACTACGCCTTCCCTCTGCACGACGCCATCGTCGCGCATTCCGACATCAACTGGATCGGCTGCTGCAACGAACTGAACGCCGGCTATGCCGCAGACGGGTACGCGCGCATTCAAGGCGTGGGTGCAGTCACCACCACCTACGGAGTAGGGGAACTCAGCGCGATCGGTGCGGTCGCCGGTTCCTACGCCGAGAACCTGCCGGTCTTCCATCTCGTCGGCATGCCCACCCTGGCCACCCAAGCCAATCGGTCGATGGTGCATCACACCCTGGGCAACGGAGAATTCGACCTGTTCCGGTCGATGGCCGACACCGTCACCGGCGCCAGCGCGATCATCACCCCCGCCAACGCCGTCGCCGAGACCGAACGTCTCATCGCTGAAGCCCTCTACAACCGGCGCCCCGTGTACATGGCCCTGCCCTCCGACGTCGTCGACAAACCGATCGTCGCACAATCGGACCCCTTGCCCGTGCCCGTCAGCGATTCGACGGCACTGGGGGCCGCGACCGACGCCGTGGTCGGTGCGTTGGAGGCGGCGTCGACGGCGTGCGTCCTGCCCGGCATCCTTCTGGACAGGTTGGGTCTGCGCGACACCGCTCGGCAGTTCGTCGAGGCGGCGGACCTTCCGTTCGCGACCATGTTCGCCGACAAGTCCGTCCTCGAAGAAGAACACCCCAACTACATCGGCATCTACGACGGCCAACTGATGGACCCGGCGGTCCGCGAGTTCGTCGAAACCTGCGACGTCGTCGTGGCGTTCGGCACGATGGCGACGGACTTCAACACCGGCGCCTTCACCTCCAACCTCGACCTTCACAAGATCGTCAAGATCGACCTGCACAGCACGCGTGTGGGGTTCACCGTCTACCAGGGCGTCGAGATGGCCGACCTCCTCCGCGCACTGGCCGGGCGGTCGTGGAGTACCCGGCAGCGAGGCGGTCCCCGGCCAGAGCAACTGGGTCCCGTGTGCGGGTCCGGTGCCGATCCGATCACCGCGGCAGCGTTATACCCGCGATGGGCAGACTTCGTGCGGCCCGACGACATCGTCATCGCCGAAACCGGCACCGTATCCATGGGTTTGGCGTTCGCGCAGCTCCCACGAGGCGCACGGTTCCACAACCAGACCCTGTGGGGCGCCATCGGGTGGGCCACTCCGGCAGCACTGGGGGCGGCCGTCGCCGCACCGAACCGCCGGCTCGTCTTGTTCACCGGGGAAGGCTCCCACCAGCTGACGGCACAAGAAATCGGCCAGTTCCACCGTCTTGGCTTGAAGCCGATCATATTCGTGCTCAACAACTCCGGTTACCTCATCGAGCGGATGCTGTGTACCGACCCCGGCATCGCCTACAACGACGTCGCGCCGTGGAACTACACCGAACTCCCGCACGCACTGGGATGCGACGACTGGTTCACCCCGCGGGTGAGTACGTGCGCCGAACTCGACGCCGCGCTCACGACCGCCGCCGAGGGCACCCGCGCCGCCTACATCGAGGTGATGACGGGGACCTACGAGGTGCCCCCGCTCGTCCAGAAGCTGCACGAGAACGTCAAGACCCTCTACAACACGGGCTAGCGAGAGGCGTGTCGATGGGAAGCCGCGGGACAGCTGCTCCGTGATCTCCGACGTTGCCGTCATTACCGCTAGCCGGAAGTGGCAACTGCCGCCACCGGGCTGTCGACCAGTACGCGATCGGAGTTGGCTCGAGTCACGACATTCGGCCGGCACAACAGAAGGGGATCGACATGACCACCCGCGTGATCGTAGGAATAACAGGGGCCAGCGGCACGGCGTACGGCGTGCGCCTCCTGGACGTGTTACGCGAAGAGCCGGACGTCGAGACGCATCTGGTGATGTCCCAATCTGCGCGTAGGACTTTGCATTACGAACTCGACATGACTGTCGGCGAGATCGAGGAACTCGCCGACGTCGTGCACAAGCCCAACGACATCGGCGCCTCGATCGCATCGGGATCTTTTCGTGCCCACGCCATGGTCGTCGCCCCCTGTTCGATGAAGACCGCAGCAGGCATTGCGACCTCCTACTCCGACAATCTGCTGCTGCGCGCCGCCGACGTCATGCTCAAGGAACGACGCCGACTGGTTCTGTTGGTTCGCGAAACGCCGCTGCACCTCGGACACCTGCGCATCCTCACCCAGCTCGCCGAGATCGGCGCGATCATCATGCCCGCGGCACCGGCCTTCTACCAGCGGCCCGAGACGATCGACGACCTGATCGACCAGACCGTGAACCGTGTCCTGGACTTGGCCGACGTCGAACTGCGCCGGGACCTCTTCCCCCGCTGGACCGGCGGACAGCCGGCACCCGATGCGCACCACGAACCCGAACTCGTCCGCCCCGTCCACTGACCGCCGATCCCGACTCACCAGGAGCACACCCACATGTCTGCACACGTCGACCGCAACAAGATCCCCCGCAGCTACCGCGAGTACCTCGCCCTCATGAAGGACATGGGCGAACTCGTCGAGATCGATGACGAAGTCGACTGGAACCTGGAGATGGGGGCGATCTTCCGCCACTCCGCCGAAACGTGCGCTCCCATGCCCGTGTTCAACCGCGTCAAGGACACCGCGCCCGGATTCCGTGCCGCCGACTGGGGCATGGGCAAGAGTGGTCACCCCACCCAACCCTGGCGCCGACTCTCCGCCATGCTCGGATTGCCCCCCGAGACACCCCTGATGGAGATCCAAGCCGCCTACATCGAGGCCAAGGAGAACGGTCGCTCCTACCCGCCCAACGTGGTCGACGCCTCCCAGGCACCGTGCAAGCAGAACAAGTGGACCGGCGACCAGATCGACCTCAACAAGATCCCTGCGCCGCTGGCCCATGACGGCGACGGTGGCCGATACCTGCAGACCGCGGGCCTCAACATCGCCAAGACCCCCGACGGGAAATGGACCAACTGGTCCACCAATCGCGCGATGATCCTCGACGCCCAGACCATGACGGGCCAATGGTGGCCCAAGCAGCACAACGGGATGATCTGGAAGATGTGGCGCGACGCGGGCAAGGACATGCCCTGGGCGTGCGCACTCGGCGTGAGCCCGGTCGCCTCGACCCAGGCTGCCTCTCGCATACCGGCCTGGGTCGACGAATACGACATGGCCAGCGCACTTCTGGGCGCACCGCTGGACATGGTGAAGTGCGAAACCAACGACATCCTCGTCCCCGCCGATGCCGAGATCATCATCGAGGGCGTGATCGAATACGGCACCCAGGAACCCGAGGGACCTTTCGGCGAATACCCCGGCTACCTACCCGACGAGACCACGATCTTCCCCCGCCAGAAGGTCACCTGCGTGACGTTCCGCGACCAGCCGATACTTCCGATGTCGATACCCGGGGTGCCGATCGACAACTGCCACGTCACCATGGGATTCTTCATCTCCTCGGACTCGGTGGTCACCCTGCAGAAGGCCGGCCTGCCCGTCATCGACGGCATGTACCTGTTCGAGGCGGCCATCCTGTGGTTTGTCATCCGCGTCCCCAAGGATTGGCACAACCGGACCGGCTGGACGCTCGACGAGTTCATGAACCGTCTGGGCAACACCTTCTGGACGGACCACGTGGGCGACACCGTCACCAAGATCCTCGTCGTCGACGAAGACATCGACCCCTCCGACGTGAAACAGGTGGTGTGGGCATTCGCGTCGCGCAACCATCCCACGTTCACCACCTACCTGTTTCCCGAGTTGCGGGCCTTCGGTGACGGCATCGAGTCCTACCACACCACCCGCGAGCTGTCCGAGGACAAGGGAACCTCCCTGGTCATCTACGCCTGCCTGGAGAACGCCGACCGGGTCGGACGACCCGAGAAGCGGGTGATGTCCTTCACCGAGAACTACCCCGAACCCGTCAAGCAGAAGGTCCTCGACAACTGGGAGCGCTGGGGCTTCACCACACCGTGACGTGCGGGCCACACCACGAACGGCGCTGCAGCTAGCCGGTAGAGCACATGTCAGGCCACCAACCATCGGAGATGGCGGACGGCACTGCCGACAGACGTCGCGTGCTCGGCAAGAGTAGGACTCACCCGCAGAACGCATCAATCGACGAGGAGAATCGCTCATGACAACGTCCCCGGCACGCAGCCTGCACTCCGCCTCCCTGCTCGACGGCGAGATCGTCGAGGAGTCCGACCTGGGCTCGATGCGCCGCGTCACCGCCGACAACCTGCCGATCCTCAACCGCCTGTCCATCAAGCGGGTTCTGCTCAACCCCGGCGCCATGCGCACACCGCACTGGCACGCCAACGCCAACGAACTCACCTACTGCGTCTCGGGCACCGCACTGGTCTCCATCCTCGACAGCGGCAGCAAATTCTCCACCTTCATCGTCACCGCCGGCCAGATGTTCCACGCCGAATCCGGCTCCCTGCACCACATCGAGAACATCGGCGACGACGTCGCCGAATTCATCATCGCCTTCCGCAACGAACGCCCCGAGGACTTCGGCTTCGGCGCCACCCTCGGGGCCTTCTCCGACGCCGTCCTCGGCAACACCTACGACCTCCCCTCGGCCGATTTCGCCAAGATTCGTCGCACCACCCGCGACCACAAACTCGCCGCCCGCATCGGCGACCCCGCCATCCCCGCCGCCGCGCACTTCAACGACCCCCACAAGTTCGACGTCGAAGCCCAAACACCCGGACTGAACTACGTCTCGGGCAACGCCCGCTTCGCCCGCGACCAGTTCTGGCCCGCCCTCAAGGACATCTCCATGTACTCGCTGCGGGTCACCGAGGACGGCATGCGCGAACCGCATTGGCACCCCGTGACCGCCGAGATGGGCTACGTCAACCACGGCGACGCACGGATGACCATCATGAATCCCGATGGGACGCTGGATACCTGGAACCTCACCACCGGCGACATGTACTTCATCCCCCGCGCCTACCCGCACCACATCGAGAACACCGGCACCGACCCCTGGCACTTCCTCATCTTCTTCGACCAGCCGTTCCCCGCCGACATCGGCTACCGCGCATCCGCGAGTGCCTACTCCCGCGAGGTCCTCGCCGCCACCTTCGGCACCCACATCCAGGACCTGCCGCAGTTCCCGTTCACGCCCGCCGATCCGCTGATCGTCAGCCGCACCAATCCGGTCGATGCCCACGGCGTCGGACAAGCCGGATAGCACCGTGGGGCAGCACCCGACCGACACCGGGTCGGCGACGCCGGTCGCGGCCGTGCGCCGCGGCGGGGTGCGGGACGTCTTCGGTGTACCTAACTACCGGCGGTTCGTATCGGGACAGTCGCTGAGCCTGATCGGATCCTGGGCCGAGACCATTGCACTCGCACTGTTGGTCCTGCAGTTGACGCGCTCGCCCCTGGTCCTCGGGCTCGTCATGAGCACGCGATACCTCCCCGTGTTGTTGGCGACGCCCTACGCGGGATTGATCGTCGACCGCAGCGACAAGCGGCGTGTTCTGACGTTGACCAATGCGGTACTCGGTCTGACGTCACTCGGGTTGGGGTTGTCGGTCCTGATGGGCACGATCGCGCTGTGGCAGATCTTCCTGGCGGCGGCGGTCTTCGGCGTCATGACCGCGCTGGACAACCCCGCGCGAATGGCGTTGATTCCGGAACTCGTTGACACGCAGCTTCTTCGGTCGGCCATCACCATCAACAGCATGATGGCCAACGTGGGACGGGCCCTGGGTCCCGCCGTCGCGGCTGGGCTGATCCGCTGGCACGGCCTCGGGTGGTGTTACCTGTTCAACGCGCTGACCTTCGCCCTGGTGGTGGCCGCACTCGCTGCCCTCGACGGTCGTCAGTTGCACAGGACGGCACCCACCGGCCGCGGCAAGCGCCAGCTGCGCGAGGGACTGGCCGTGGCCCGGTCGAACCGTGACATCGCAGGACCCCTGGTCATGATGGCCTTCGTCGGCACGCTGGCCTATGAGTTCGAGACCAGCCTGCCGGTGTTCGCGGAGCAGACACTCAGCGCGGGCGTCGACGGATATGCCTGGCTGACGACGGCATTCGGGGTGGGCTCCGTGTTGACGGGTCTGCTGATCGCACGATGGCCCATCACGGGGCTGGAACCGATGATTCGTGTGACCGTCCTCTACGGCGCAGCGATGCTCCTGTTGACCGTCAGTTTCGAGCTGCCGGTAGCGCTGGTGTCCGCAGGGCTCGTCGGCGGTGCGAGCATCGCCTTCCTCACGACGGGCAACAGCAC
This sequence comes from Mycobacterium sp. P4_H6, assembly GCF_056400845.1. Lineage (NCBI taxonomy): Bacteria > Bacillati > Actinomycetota > Actinomycetes > Mycobacteriales > Mycobacteriaceae > Mycobacterium > Mycobacterium sp. P4_H6. The sequence goes on from NZ_JBFUKN010000090.1 coordinate 17,177, forward strand.
CATCCAGCTTGCGGCGCCACCGCAGATGCGCGGCCGCGTCACCGGGTTGTGGACGACGGCGTTCATCGGGTCCACTCCGTTGGGCGCCGTGATCATCGGTGTGGTGGCACATCGTTTCGGCGGACACGCCGGCCTGGCCGCGGGAGTGATCGGATGTGCACTGGCGGTGATTCTCGGGACCGTCGTACATCGCCGAAGCGAGCCCGAGCGCACCGACGAGTCCGGTAGTCGCTGACCACCGTCGGTGCCGCGGGGGTTCAACGCCATCGATCACGTCACCCACCCCGGCCAGGCGTTCACTGCAATGGCTCGGGTGTGAAGGTGACGTCGACATCGCCCACGGTCATCGTCACCTGACCTTCCATCACCATCACCTGCGCCGAGACCCGTCGATCGACAGTCTGGGCCAGCTGCTGCACCGGTGCGTGCGGGATCTGCACCACCGACAGGTTCGGCAGCCCGGCCACTTTGGGGCCGACGGTGCGCCACCAGGTTGCCACGCCAGCGGCGAACGGGAACAGCAGCACCTGGTCGGCTTGGCCGGCCGCCTTGCCCAAGGCGCGTTCATCGGGCTGGCCGACGTTGATCCACTCCAGGATCCGGCCCGTGTAGTCCGCGAGCCGCAGGTCCGGGACCCCCGGGGTGGACAGGCCGGCCCCGAACGTCAGCTCACCGTCGACGTCGCTGAGTCGGTGTGCGCGCAGCCCAAACGCCAACAAGCGCACCACCATCCGCTCATCGGTCTCACTGGGATGACGGGCCACGGTCAGCGTGTGATCGGCGTAGTAACCGTGATCGACATCGGAGACGCCAAGCTCGACTTTGAACACTGTTGCAGAAAGGGCCACGGCCTAGTGTCCACCCTGGTGGTGTTCTGCGGGCAGGCAGGCCGCTTCATGTGGTCCGGCCGCCGCGCTTGTCGCTGGATCGAGTCGCCACCGCACCGGCGTATCAGCCCTGATGCACCGCGCCCTCAGGCCGGGCTGACCTGGCAGGGAACGCCGTTGATGGCGTGTGTGTTGCTCGGCACGTCGATGACGTCGGTGGGATTGAGCAGGTTGCTGTTGACTCCGGGATGGCGGTACGCAACGGTCAACGTCGTGCCGTCCAGCCCGTGACCCCAACCGTGGGGGAGCGACACCACCCCGGGTCTGACCTCGTCGGTGACGTCGGCAGTCACCGTGACGGTGCCTTCGGAGGTGGTCACCTGCGCCATGGCACCGTTCTCGACACCGACGCGCGCCGCGTCGGCGGGGTTGATGAGCAAGGTGCAACGATCACGTCCCTTCATGAGCGCAGGGACGTTGTGCAGCCAGGAGTTGTTGGACCGCAGATGCCGTCGGCTGATCAACACCAGTTCGGGGGTTTCGCGCTCCATCCGCGACAGCAGCCGGGGGATGTCGCTGACCAGGTGCTCGTGCAGCAGTTCGACCTTCCCCGAGGGCGTGGTCACGCTGGTATCGAGCCGTCCCCCTTCGAGTTCGGCCAGGCGCAGCCCATCGGGATGGCGGCGGACCTCTGTCAGGGTGAGGCCACCGGGCCGCTCGCCCAGCTGGTCACCCCACGGTCCCACCCGAATTCCCAAATCCATCAACCGTTCTGGTCCCTTTCCGATCAGCGCGGTCATCACCTGTTCGGCGTCGCGTCCCGTCAGCGGGTTGTTCGGAGTCGCGGACATGGTGGCCACCATTCCGCCCACGTAGAGGTCGTCGAGCGCGGCGATGTCGACCTCCGGCACCGGCGTGCCGAACATCGCGCCACCGAGTCGCAGCAGTAACTCCCATTCACGGGGACGGTCCGGCGCGGGTTCGAAGACCGGCTCCGAGTACTTGACGCAGGAGGCGACCGCATACATCCAGTACAGGTCGTCCAGATGGGGAAGTTCCAGGGGCGAGCAGCCCGGCAGAATCACATGGGCATGACGGGTGGTCTCGTTGAGCCAGTTGTCCACCGCAATCAACGCGTCGAGTCGGCCCAACGCGGCGGACAGACGGCCGGCACCCGGCGCTGACACAGCGGGATTGCCAGCCACCGTGATCAGCGCGCGCAACCGGCCTTCGCCGGGGGTGTCGATCTCTTCTGCGAGGCAGCCGACCGGGAAGCTGTTGAGCACCTCGGGCGCTCCCCGGACGCGGCTGCGGTAGCGCCCGAACCGCCAACCCGGCCCGTCCTGGTCGGGCGGCTTGGCGAACATCGGCGACCACACCGCCGGTTTCGCGAACACCGCACCGCCGGGACGGTCCAGCACACCGAGCGCGGTGTTGATCACGAACACCAGCCACGTGGTCAGCGTGCCGAATTCCTGTGTACAGGCCCCAATTCTGCTGTACAGCACCGGGTGCTCGGCACGCGCGAGGTCATCGGCCAGCCGGCGGATCGTGCCGGCGTCGATGCCGGTGGCGGCGGCGACCCGCTCGGGCGGGAAGGGCTCTGCCATCGCGATGATCTCGTCCAGCCCGGAGACTTTCCCGCGCAGATGTTCGGGATGCCGCACCCCACCGTTCTCGGACAGGGTGCGCAGGATGGCAAACAGCAGAAGTGCGTCGGTGCCGGGTTGGATCGGGACCCACTCACTCGCGCGTTGCGCGGTCGTGGTGCGTCGCGGGTCGATGACCACCACGCGGCCGCGCCGGGCGACATCGGCCAGCAGTCCGGTGATGTCGGGCGCTGACAGCATCGATCCCTGTGAGGCAGCCGGATTGGCGCCGAGGATCACCAGGTGGTCAGTGCGATAGAGGTCGGGGATGGGGCCGTTCCACATGCCGCCGAACAGCAGGCTGCTCACCACGTTCAGGGGCCATTGGTCCATGGTGCCCGGCGAGTAGTACCCCTTCACGCCTGCTGCCTCGGCGAAGCCGATCAGCGCCCCGATATAGGTGGCCAGGTGGCTGTTGTGCGCAACGGGGTTCCCGACGTACACACTCAGTGCGCCGGCACCGTCGGCGTCGAGGGCGGGCCGCAGCACCCGTTCGGTCTCGGCGAGTGCGTCATCCCAGGACACCGCCACGTGACTGCCGTCCGGGCGACGGACCATCGGCTGCCGCAGCCGGTCGGGATCGGTGTGCAGGTGTCCGAGCGACACCCCTTTCGGGCAGATGTGCCCTCGGGACCACACATCGTCGTGGTTGGCGCGGATGCCTTGGACGTGGCCGTCGCTCACCGTGACGTGAAGTCCGCACATCGCTTCGCACAGCGGGCATGTCACGTTGTGGGAAGCCATGTCGTCTCCTGACCATCAGCACGCGAAACCCCTTGAGATCTCACGATGACTATCGATGTTGGCGGAATATCTGCGAATGCGTCGCGCCGGGTCAGCGGCCCTGGGCGCGTATATAGGTGTTGAGCACCTCGACCAATGTTCTGCGGTCCCTGCTGGTGTCGAGTGGTTGTGGGGAAACCATCTGGGCGAGCACGATTCCCCGTAACGTTGCCCAGATGAGGTTTCCGATCTCGGTGGTCTGCGGTGCGTCGAGATCCTCTCCGAGATGCCGGCCGAGCTCGGTGAATTGCCCCATGGTGTCGGACAGTTGGGCGTTGACCTCACTGTCGCGCGCCGCGCGGGTGGAGATGAGGATTTCCAGCGCGGCCATGGAGGTGGGGCTGGAGAACGCCTGCCACAGCGTGTCGACGACGACCTCGGTGCGGCGCTCGGCGGGCAGGTGCGCGGTCTCGTGGCGCAGTCTTTCGAGGGCCTCGGTGAGTTCGGTGATGCCTTGGTTGACCACTGCCATGAGCAGTCCGCCGAGATCGCCGAAGTGGTACTGCACCACTCCCCAGGTGAGGCCGGCGCGTTCGGTGATGCGCCGCACGCTGGGTGCGGCGAAGCCTTCGTCCAGGATGTAGCGCACCGTTTCGTCGATGACGGCTCGGCGTGTGCGTTCGGCGCGTTCCTGGTTGCCGCCGGGCGGCCGTCGGGGTGCAGGGGATCGTGCCATGCGCCTATGTCACCACATCGTGCCCGGTAGATGGTCGAGCGGTCGCRGCTCGTGGGCGGCGAGGATGCCGGTGGGTGCCCGGCACACCGCGTCGATGGCGTTGACCGCGCGGGCGGCGGTGGCGACGACACCGCCGATGTTGTGATCGACGCCCATTCCTCCGACATGGGTGTCGATCCTGATGCCGGGATCGCCCTCGACGGTGACGCGGTGCACGCCCGGCCTGCCGTCGGGGGGATAGGTCCACTCGGGAGCGTCGGCCGCGGTGAGTCGGTTGATGTGCTCCATGGTGATGATGACCTCGTCGTCGCGCACGCCTTCCACACCGAACCGGACCGCGGCGACGCGGCCGGCCGCGACGTCCATCATCGTGGTGGAGATCGGTTCGGGAGTAACCCATTTCTCGTGGCGCTCGCGTACCTCGTCGAGGCGCACGCCGAGGTCGCGGGCCAGGCTGCGTACCTGGGTTCCCCACATCGACGCCAGGACGCCGGGCGCGAAAAGGATCGGTTCATGGTCGGGCTCTGTGCCGAAACCGAAGCTGACGCCGGTGAATTCGGCGTCGTCATAGCTGCCGTACTCGCAAATCTCTTGGACGGTGATCGCGGTCGCGCGTCCGGCGAGGCTCAATGCCGAGTACACCAGGGTGTCACCGGAGAAGCCCGGATCGATCCCGTTGACGTACAGCGTCGAGTTGCCGGCCCGGCACGCCTGCTGCAGTGGTTCACGCAACCACGGGTCGGTGAACTCGGGTGCGACCAACCATACGAAGGATGTGCCTACGACGTTCGTCCCGGCGCTCAGGAAGCGGATCAGGTCAGCCATCGCCTCGTGTGGCCGTGTCTCCGCTTGGGAGGTGTAGACGACGCAGTCGGCCTGTAGCGCAACGAGTTCGTCGATGTTAGACGTCGCGGTCACTCCGGTGGGTGTGGCCACACCGCAGAGGTCTGCGGCGTCGCGCCCGACTTTGTCCGGCGATGCGGCATGGAGCCCGACGAGTTCGAGGTCCGGGCGCCCGATGATCGTCCGGAGCGCGTGGATTCCGACATTGCCGGTGGAGAATTGAATGACGCGGCGGGTCAATGTGTTTCCTTCAGAGGAGGTCGGTGATGGTCTTGAGGCCGGCGTCGTAGAGAACGCCGGGGAGCATGCCGCCGTCGATCTCGATGGTGGTGCCGTTGATGTAGTCCGCTGCGCCGGCGGCGAGGAACACACAGGTGCGGCCCACTTCGGCGGGTTCACCGCCGCGCTTGAGCGGAATGGGGTCGAAGTACTTCTCGCCGTGCGGGTCATCGGTGGGCAGCACGAAGGACCGGAAATTGTCGGTGACAGTGGGTCCGAGCGCCACACAGTTCACCCGCACAGCGGGGCCCCATTCTTGGGCGAGTGATCGTGTCATCTGGTTGAGGCCTGCCTTGGCTGCGCCGTAGGACACCAGGGTGGGCGAACCGGCGGAGTGGCTGGCTCCGCTGGAGATGTTGATGATGCAACCGGTGCCGTCCTGGGTCTTCATCTGCCGGTAGGCGCGGATGGCGAACCACAGCGGACTGATCAGGTTCATCTGCACGGCGAAGGCATGAAACAGCACACTGCGTTCATAGTCGTCGTCGCTGGCGGGGGCCCCTTGAATGCGGGAGACCAGGCTGGGAACGGCGTCCACCGACGGAGAAGGAACCGTGCCTCCGGCGTTGTTGACGAGGATGTCGACACGTCCGTAGGTGTCGACCACCCGGGTGACGAAGGCGTCGATGGCCCGGTAATCGGCTTGGTCGCAGACCATCTGCGCGGATCGCTCGGTCCAGGCCGAATCGTTCTCGGTACCGGGTAGGGCGTCCATCGGTGCCCGTGAGCAGCCGATCACCGTCGCCCCGGCCCGCAAGAGTTCGTGCGCGATGCCCACCCCGACGCCGCGGCTCGTCCCGGTGACTATCGCGACTTTGCCGTCCAGTTCGGCCATGTGGGCACTCATCTCTGTGCGTGCGGAAGTTGGGGCGGCAGCACGTGATGCATCGACACCGAAGCGGCCAGATCCGACATCCCAAAAGATTACATCTGTTATTTTTATCTGCGTGCGGAATCGGTAATCGAGGCGTACGTCGAAAGGGCAACGATGAGCAAAGTTCCGAGTCGACGTGCGCGCTTGGCGCACGCGGCAAAGCACGCTGAACTGGCGAATGCCGGTGCGCACCTTCTCCGGGTCGACGCCCCAGAATCCCGCCGAACCGATGCCTGATCCAACGAGACCCACGCTTCGGGTGGCCCAATGGACCACCGGCAACGTCGCCAGAGAGGCGGTGAAGGCGACGCTCGCGCGGCCGGATCTGAGTGTGGTCGGCGCTTACGCGCACTCACCGGAGAAGGTCGGTGTCGACGTGGGCACGTTGTGCGGGATCGGCCGTGAACTCGGTGTGTACGCAACCAACGACGTGAGCGCACTCCTTGCCTTGGCGCCGGATTGCATCGTCTACACACCCCTGCATTTCGAGGTCGCAGAGGTGCAGCAGATCCTGCGTGCTGGAGTCAACATCGTCACCAGTGCCGAGTTCCTGACGGGTTTGAATCTCGCCCCCGACGATCGAATGCTGATCGAGGCTGCTGCCCGCGAAGGTGGGGCCACCATCTTCGGCAGCGGGATGAACCCTGGATATGCCCAGATGATCGCCGCGGTATCGAGCGGCCTTTCCAGCAATGTGCGGCACGCCTCGATGACCGAGTCCGTCGATGTCTCGCAATTCATCGGAGATGCGAACTTTCAGTCTGTCGGCTGGGGACGGCCCAAAGGCGATCCCTCCCATGCGGATGACGTGCGCCGAGGGACCGTCGTTTTCGCTGAAGCAGTTGACGTGTTCGCGAGGCTGATGGGCATCGTTGTCGACGAGATCCGCTGCGATGTCGCCTTCGCCCACACCACCGAAGACGTTGTCGCGGACGGGGTGTCCCTGCCGGCCGGTCACGTGGGTGGAATGGACGTCAAGTGGTACGGAACACGCGACGGGCGTGAGGTCTTGGCGGTCAACCAGCGCTGGATAGCCACCGCGCTGCTGGAACCTGCGTGGACCGTTGAGCACGGATACCGAATCGACATCGCCGGTGACCCCAATGTGCATGTCAAGATCGACCTGATGCCGACGGCTGAAGATCTCGCTGAGCTGACGCCCGCCCGGATGCGAGGTATCGGCCTGCGCATCACCGCTGCCCCGCTGATCAATGCGATTCCGGCGGTCTGTGCAGCGGCACCCGGAATCGCCACCTACGCCGACATTCCGGTGGTAGCGGCCCGCTTGCTGAGCGCGACAAACGAATAGCCGCACCATGCCGACCTCGGCGCCGTAGTCCGAGGGGCCGGCAGCCCGCGACGAGTCAATCCGTGAGTTCGAAGGTCTTACGTAACTGCTTGTCGAAGGTGCGGCTGGGAACGGCCCGGCGCATGGCACTGAGCTGGCGCGCCTTCACGCCGGCCGGGTAGCGCAGCTTGGGTTTCTGATCGGTGGCGGCAGCCACGATGGCCTTGGCGACAGTCACGGGGTCCTCGCCGCCGTTGACCTGCTCTGCCACCACACCGTTGGCGCGGCTGCGCTGCCGGGCGTAGACGTCCAGCGGATTGTCCGGTGCCGTGGTGTTGTCGTCGAAACCGGTTCTGGTGCCGCCCGGTTCGACGAGCAACACCCTGATGCCGTGGCCGCGGACCTCGTGGTCGACGGACTCCGAATAGCCTTCGACGGCATATTTCGTGGCGCTGTAGGCGGCCATGTACGGGGCGGGCATGAATCCGAAGATGGAGGAGATGTTGATGATCCGCCCGCTTCCGCGGGCCCGCATGTGCGGCAACACGGCGTTCGTCATCCTGACGACGCCGAAGACGTTGATGTCGAACAGCTTCTGCTGCTGCGCGATCGAGTTCTCCTCGATGGCGCCGGCCAGTCCCATGCCGGCATTGTTGACCAGGATATCGATGCGCCCGAAGTCGGCGATCACGCCCTCGACGAGCGTGGCGACCGACTCGTCGCTGGTGACATCGAGGCCGCGGAGTGTCACGCCCGGGCGGGAATCCAGTCCCGTGGTGTTGCGGCTGGTGCCGACGACGTCGAAACCGGCCTCGACGAGACCCAGGGCGGCGAACTTACCCAGACCGGAGTTGGCGCCGGTGATGAGTGCGACGGGTCGCGATGATGGCATGTGATTCTTTCCTGACGTGGTGTGCGGTGGGTGGGTCATGGTGTTCTCAGCGGACTGTCGTGTGGCGCTGCGCGTGACCGCCGATGGGCCAGAGACTCCACGGCGCCCAAGGCGAGGCCGACGAGGGCAGTGGTGGCTCCGGCCGTGGCCAGCAGCACCCAGCCGGAGCGGATGGACGCGAACTCCGTGGGGG
>NZ_JBFUKN010000091.1:0-25351 GCF_056400845.1 Mycobacterium sp. P4_H6
GTTCTGGTCGGAATCATTCCGACCAGAACTCCGCAAATCGCGCGGTTATTCGCCGTGGACGTCCAGCCCGTGCGCGGCGGCGTAGGACAGCCCCTGTTCGATGTTGATCCGGGCGCCGCGGATTTTCGCCGTCGTCCAGAAGGTCGGGTCGATCCGCGCACCGCGCAGATCGGCCTCGTCGAACTTGGCGTCCTGCACCCGTGCGCCACTCAGGTCCGCTCGCTGCAGCACGGCCTTGCGCAGGTCCGCCCCGACCAGGCTGGCCTCGCGCAACCGGCAGTCCGACAGGTCGACGGTGCGCAGGTCGCAATTGCCCAGCACGCTCAGCGACAGGTCCACCTCGGTCAGGGTGATGGGCCGCAGCCGGGCGTCGGTGAACACCGACCCCAGCAGGCTGCACTGCCGGAACACGCTGTGCAACAGCGATGCCCGCCGGAAGTTGCAGTTACGGAAGGCCGATCCCAGATGCACGGACTCGGTCAGGTTCACACCGCTGAAATCGCATTCGTCGAACACCACCCGCTCGGTGCGCAGCCGGCTGAGGTCGTCATCGCGGAAGTCGTGTCCGGTGAACTCGCGGTCCACCCAGACCTGGTCATCGCTCACACCGCGGCCAGTGCGTATTCGGCCACCGCGATCAGCGCGGCGCGGGCGGAGTGCCGGTCGCGGGCGTCGACGGTGACGATCGGGATGTCCGCGCGCAGCGCCAGCGCCTGCCGCACCGCGGCCTCCGGATGCCTTGGCGCCCCGTCGAACTCGTTGATCGCAATGAGGAACGGGAGTTTGCGGGCCTCGAAGAAGTCGACGGCGGCGAAACTGTCCTGCAGGCGCCGGATGTCGACGAGGATGACGGCCCCGATCGCGCCGCGGATCAGGTCGTCCCACATGAACCAGAAACGGCGCTGACCGGGAGTGCCGAACAGGTACAGCACCAGATCCTCGGCCAGCGTGATGCGTCCGAAGTCCATCGCCACGGTGGTGGTGTTCTTGTGCGGGGTGGCGTCGAGTCCGTCGACGCCGGCCGACGCGGTGGTCACCAACGCCTCGGTGCGCAGCGGCATGATCTCCGAGACCGCGCCGACGAATGTGGTCTTGCCGGAGCCGAACCCGCCGGAGATGACGATTTTCGTCGCCCCTGGCCGTTCGGAGCGCCCAGCCGACGCCGAAGGCGTCTCAGAGTGCCCGTAGGCCACGCAGAGTCCTCCCGATCAGTTCACGACGTTCGTCGGCGGAGGCTGTATCGCCCAGCGTCGTGTGTACCCGAAGATACCCCTCGGAAACGAGGTCACCGATCAGCACACGCGCCACACCGAGCGGTAAGGACAAATGGGCCGCGATCTCGGCGACCGACGGACCGTCCTTGCCCAGGAGCAGTATCCGGGCTCGCACATCACTACCCGGCCACCTCGGCGCCGGGGCGATATCCAGCGTTCTGATCGGAGCCTCCAGCGGCAGGTGCACCCCGGGATCGGTGCGTCCGGCGGTCAGCCGGTAGGGCCGCACCATGCTCGGCACATCCACCGGATCGGCGGACTCCCAGGCATCCGGTGGCGGCTGCACAGCGGCCTCAGGTGTGTTGGCGACTACGCCGCGCCGACTGGATGACGTTGCCCACACGCTCCACCAGAATGGCCATCTCGTAGCCGATCTGGCCGATATCGCAGGACCGGGTTGCCAGGGTGGCGAGATTGGATCCGTCACCGACGCGCATCAGCAACAGATAGCCGTTCTCCATCTCGACGATGGACTGCATGACGTGGCCGCCCGAGAACAATTGGGCCGCCCCCATGGACAGACTCGCCAACCCCGAGGCGACCGCCGCCAGCTGGTCGGCGCGCTCGGTGGGCATGTGCTCACTGGCGGCCATCAGCAGGCCGTCGGCGGAGACCAGCACGGCGTGCGAAACACCAGAGACCTCGCGAGCGAACTTGGAGACCAGCCAGTCGAGTGATTCGCGCTGCGTCGATCCCCCGGTCGCTGCGCTCCTGCCCGTCGTGTCGCTCATGATCCTCCGGTGTCGCGGGTGTGCGACCGACCGGCATGCACCCCACCGAAGTGGCTGCTGAGGCTGGCTCGTACGGCGGCGGGATCCGGCAACGGGCCGGGGTCGGCGGGCTCAGATGTTACCGGGGCGACGTCGTCGCCGATATCGCCCGCCCCGGGCACCAGCCGTTCGCCGGGTTTGCGTACCGGCAGGCCCTCCGCGGTGTGTTCGGTGACCGGCGCGTCCTCGGCCGAGGCCGCCGCGGACCAGCCGTGATCCCACACCGACTTCCAGTCCAGATCGGTACTGGCGCCCAGATCGGTCGGGTCGACGAGCCATTCCGAGAGCATCTTCTGGTAGATGGCGTCATCGGAGGAGCCCGTGTCCGCCGGGGCGGGTTCGGCGGGCGCCTGGCTGCGTGCGCCGAAGAACGCCGAGGTGTCCGCCGGCGCGGAGGTCCGGGTCGGCAACTCGGTGGGTATCTGCACCGGTGTCGGCTCGGTGGGCCAATGCTCCGATTCCGTTTCGGGCTGTTCGGAGCGGAACCCGCTGGCCCCCGGATTGCGTTGTGGCAAACCGGATATCGGGCTCTGCTCGACGAAATCGGGCGCGACGTAGGCCGGCTCGGGCAGCGCCGGCGCGAACTGCGACACCTCGGCCACCGGGGCCGGTTGGAAGCCGGTGACGATCGGAGTCGGCAGCACCCCGGCAAGCAGCTCCTCGGGCACGTACACACCGGCGGTGGTGCCCGAATGCGCTTCTCCGGGAACGGTGCTGCGCAACCGGACCACGAATCCGTGCTGGGCGGCCAGCCTGCCGACGACGAACAGACCCATGTGCCGCGCGGTGTAGGGGGTCACCTCGCCACCGGACTGCAGGCGGGTGTTGGCCACCCGCAGATCGGGTTCGGCCATGCCCAGTCCCAGGTCGGCGACCTCGATGACGAGTGCGCCGTTACCGGTTCGCACGGCCGACACTCGCACCTGCGAGTCCGGCGGCGAGTAGCGCAGCGCGTTGTCCATCAACTCGGCCAGCACGTGCACCAGGTCGGCGGCCACCGTGCCGCTGATATCGCAGTCCGGGATGACGTCGGTGATCACCCGGGTGTACTCCTCGACCTCGGACGCCGCGGCATTGACCACCGCGGCGACCGGCACGGGTTCCGCGTGCTCGCGGGTGACCTTCGTTCCGGCCAGCACGAGCAGGTTGGCGCCGTTGCGGCGCATTCGGGCGGCCAGGTGGTCCAGCCGGAAGAGGCTGTCCAGGCGTTGCGGATCTTCCTCGTCGCGTTCGAGCCGGTCGATCAGCGACAGCTGCTGGTCCACCAGCGATCGGCTGCGCCGCGACAGGGTCTCGAACATGTCGCTGACCTGCACCTGCAGCCGGGCCTGCTCACCGGCCAGCAGCACGGCCTGTTCGTGCAGTTCGTCGACCGCGTGCGCGACCTGCCCGATCTCTTCGGTGGTGTGCACCGGAATCGGACGGACCGGGCCCGGGTCTCCCCCGTTGCGGACCTGGTCGAGTTCGCGGGCGAGTTCGGTGTGCGCGACTTTCAGCGCGCTGTCACGCAGCCGGCGCAGCGGCCGGACCAGTGACCTGGCGACCAGCGCGACGATCAGCAGTGCGAACAGGATCGCCGCGATGACGACCACGGCATCCCGGATGGCGGTGCTGCGTTGCGCCTCGGCCTGTTGCCCCACCGTCGTGGTCACCGACGTCGTGGTCTCGGAGATGAYGGCGTCGGCGATGTCGTTGGTGGCAGCGATGGACTGGCTGAGTTCCGGGTTGTTCACCAGGACGGCAGTCGGGTTGGCCATGATCGCCATCCTGCGGATGAACTGCTCCTGCAGCTCCTTGGCCTCGGCCGAGCCGACGCCGAGGATCTGACTCATGCCGAACAGGGTGGACGGTTCGGTACCGGCGACGGTGTTCATCGAGGTGCGCAGCTCGGGTTCGGGGACCTCGCCACCGAGGTTGACCAGCAGCTGCTGCATCATCATCTGCCCGCGGGCACCGACGGCCCGGGACAGGCCGAGGGTTTCGGTGCGGATCTGGGCGTCGTCGACACGCACCGATCCGTTGATGGCATCCTCGGCGGTCAGCAGGATGGGCGCATAGGTGGTGACCCGGTCACGCAGGCCGATCGAGTTGGAGCTGACCTTGTTCACCAGGTCCTGGCCGTCCTGCAGAATCGCGGTGACGCCGCTGTCCACGTCGGGCAGCACGTCCGTCTCGTCGAGTTGACGCTGCAGCGCCTGGCGGGTGGTGTCGAATTCGCTCAACGCGGCCTGAGCATCACCGCCGCTGCTGCCGGCGAGAATGGCTGCATCCAGTGCGGCCATGTACTCGACGACGGCGGGCACCATGTCGGCACGGTCGGCGGCCAGCCGCAGATCGGTGGCGTCGGTGAATCCGGAGTAGATGCGCAGCCCACCGAAGGTCGCGGCCAGTGCCAGCGGAACCAGCGCGATGGCAAACACTTTCCAGCCGACGGGCCAGTTGCTCAACGCCCAGCGCGACGGCTTCTTGACGGCTTGCGCTGCCGCGCTGTCGAATTCGTCGCGCGCAGACGTAACCGGCGGCGCGGCATGGGCCGTCATCAGAATCCGCAAATCGTTACGTTCATATGCTTCCTGCTTGTGCCCGCCATCGGGGCCGGCGCGGCACGCCTGGCAATTTGTCGAGTATGGCAGTCGCCGACAGCGGTTTCCATACCTCGATATCGAACCGACACAGTTCGTGACCGTTACGTTGCGCAGTCGTGGTGATGCGTACGAACGGCTCTGACGTGCACGTCAGTTCGATCCCGCGGAATGTCTACGTCGCCCGCAGGATCGCGACCAGAAAGTCGGCGCCTTCGGTGAACGGCCGCACGTCCCAACTGGACAGCAACAGATCCGGGACCAACCCGGCCCGCGCGGCGTCGCCGAGGAACTCGGTGTGCTCGTACTCGCGTCCGGCGCCGAACCCGATGACCGCCCGGCCACCGGAGCCGAGATGGGCGCGCAACCGGCTCAGCACCGGAGTGCGGGTGCTCGGCGCGAGGAAGGTCATCACATTGCCCGCCGACACGATGAGGTCGAACGGTTCGGTGATTCCGCGGGCCGGCAGGTCCAGTTCGGCGAGGTCACCGACGAGCCAGCGGGGGCCGGGGTGGTCCTGTTCGGCGGCGGCGATCAGCGCCGGGTCGACATCGACGCCGACGACGTCATGGCCGGCGGCGGCCAGGTAGCCGCCCACCCGGCCCGGACCGCAGCCCGCGTCCAGGATGCGGGCGCCACGCTCGGCCATCGCGTCGATGAGGCGAGCCTCGCCCGCGAGATCTTTGCCCGCGCGTTCCATGGACCGGAAGCGGTCGATGTACCACTGCGAATGGCCCGGGTTGGCCGCGACCTGCTGCATCCAGATGCTCTGCTCGACCATGACCCCATTATCCGCAGGGCAAGATGACCGGGTGTTCAAGGTGATGTTCTTCTCCCCGCGCATCGCGCCCAATACCGGCAACGCGATCCGGATGGTGGCCGCGACCGGGTGCGAACTTCACCTGGTCGAACCGCTCGGCTTCGACCTGTCCGAGCCCAAGCTGCGGCGGGCCGGCCTGGATTACCACGACCTGGCGTCGGTGACGGTGCATGCGGATCTGCCGGCGGCCTGGGACGCGATCGGCCCGACGCGGGTGTACGCGTTCACCGCGCACGCGGACCGGTCGTTTGCCGAGGTCGCGTACCAGCCTGGCGATGTGCTGATGTTCGGCCCGGAGCCGACCGGCCTGGACGAGCAGACGCTGGCCGATCCGCACATCACCGCGCGGGTGCGGATCCCGATGCTGGCCGGTCGGCGGTCGTTGAACCTGTCCAACGCCGCGGCCGTCGCGGCCTATGAGGCGTGGCGCCAGCAGGGGTTCACCGGCGCGGTGTGAGCGGCAGGCCTACCAGGTGTCCCAGTGCGCGAAGTTCTCGGCGGGAAGTCGCTTGGCCTTCTTGAATTCGGTGCCTTTGGTGTAGGCGATCGGGAACAGCCCGGCCTGCGAGTATTTCTCGAACGGGATACCGAGCACCTCGGCGGCCTGCTTCTCACCGTCTCCGAGCAGGTGCAGCGTGGTCCACGCCGAGCCCAGTCCACGGGCGCGCAGCGCCAGCATGTAGCTCCACACCGCCGGCAGCAGGGAGCCCCAGAAGGAGGCACTCAGCCCGGCCGGGGCACCGTCCGGGCGACCTTCCAGCACCGGGATGAGCAGGACGGGGGCCTTCTCCATGTTCTCGCTGAGATAGCTCGCCGAGGAGCGCACCGCATCGATCTGCTCATCGCGGGCGTCACCGTAGGAATCCTTGGGCGATGCCAGGTACGGCGTGGCGTTGGTTCGGTAAATATCGGCGATGGCCTTCTTCTTGGCTTCGTCCTCGACGAAAACCCATTGCCAGCCTTGAGTATTGGAGCCCGTCGGGGCCTGCAGCGCCAGGTCCAGACATTCCAGGAGCACTTCGCGCGGCACCGGCTTGTCGAAATCGAGCCGCTTGCGCACCGAACGCGTGGTGGTCAGAACTTCATCCGCGGTCAGGTTGAGTGTCATACCGCGAGACTACATTCGCGTACATGACTGCTGACCTGACACCGGAGATCATCGAGCGCCTGAAATCCGACGAGTACGGCTGGCTGACCACGGTCGCGAAGTCCGGGCAGCCGGTGCCCAAGCTGGTGTGGTTCTTCTACGACGGCACCGACATCGTGGTGTACACCGAGCCCAGCGCGGCCAAGGTGCGCCATGTCCGCAACCACGCCCACGTGAGCCTGAACCTGGATTCCGACGGCAACGGTGGTGGAATCATCGTGATCGGTGGTCCGGCCCGGGTGGACGCCGAGGGCGCCGACCCGCGCAAGGACGCGCCGTACTGGGCGAAGTACCAGGCGGCCTCCGATCAGTTCGGGCTGACCGACGCGATGGGCAACTACAGCACTCGGCTGCGGATCACCATCGAGAAGGTGTGGACGACACCCACCGAAGGCTGATCAGCCGGCCATGCTGGTCAGGAACACCCAGGCGCTCAGTACGCCGCCGATCAATGCCGCGAGTGCTGCCGGGACCAGCAGATAGATCCCCCATGTCACGTTGACCGCGGTGCACACTCCCGCGGCGCCGATCAGCACGATCGTGGTGATGTTCGGTCCGACGCGGTCAAGGACGCGGGCGATCGGGTCCTGGCGAGGGACGCGTTTCGCCCGCTTGTTCAGGGCGATCATCGCGACGCCGCCGAGCACCGCGAGCGCAATCAGCTCCGTGCCGAAGACCTGACGTGGCTGACTCGGCACGGCCAGCAGGAGCGCCGCAACAAGAGCCACCGAGAACAGCGTCAGGGTCTGCGCCGCGCGGCTGCGCAGGTCCGGCGCGCGCGAGATCGCGTCGATGCGCAGCGTCACCGCGACGAAGAGCAGACCCATGAGTGCCGCGGCGGCACCACCGGAGACGACGGTGAAATCCGACCACCCGGGCATGGCGTGCTTCCTATCCTGCGGCGGCGGCGATCCACGCCGCCTCTTCACCGGGTTCGGGCAGCACGCGGCCGCCTTCGACGGCGTAATGAGCGGGGCTGCTTTGGAACACCACCAGCACACGGTCGGCAGGGATGCCGGTGGTCCGCGTGGCTGCTGCCGCGATTTCGGTGGCGAGTCTGGTGGTTTCGCCTTCGGGGTGACCGTCGCGGACCCAGCCGGTGACCAGCAACGGCTGAGCCGGCACACCGTCGGTGTAGACGTTGTCGGCGGGCAGCTCGTGGAAGACGACGTTGACGTAGGTGCTCGGCACGTGATTGTTCTCGGCGTGGATGCGGGTGATCTCCGCGGCGAGTTCGGCCCTCCCGTCGTGGGTGAGCGTCGACTGCGCAGTGGTGCAGGTGTAGATGGGCATTTCGTTCTCCTGGTAAGTATGTCGATTGAACGAGGCCCGGCGGGATCGGTGATCCCGCCGGGCCGTTCGCGTTCATCCGAGGTGTGGGAGTTCCGGTTGGGTGTGGACCACGATGACGGTGGGTCCGTCGGCATCCAGCGCCAGCTTGAACTCGCCTGCGAGTTCGTCGGTGGTGTTGACTTCTGCTGTACGGCAACCGAAACCGGTTGCCAGCGAGGCGATATCGAGACCCGGAAGATCCAGCGCAGGGACATGAGGCGTCTGCTCCAGCAGCGCGAAGGACTTGAGCACCTCGTAGGCCTCGTTGCGCAGCACCACGTACACGATGGGCAATTTGTGCTGTGCCGCAGTCCAGATCGACTGGATGGAGTACTGGAACGATCCGTCGCCGATGGTGGCGACGATGTGGCGGTGCGCCCCGCGCTCCCGGTCCCCCAGCGCAACGCCGACGGCTCCCGGGACACCCCAGCCGATACCGCCGCTGCCGGTCGCGAAGTAGCTGCCCGACCGTGTCGTGGGAAGCCACTGCACCAGTTCGGCCATCGTGGACGTGGACTCCATCACCACCGCCGAGTCCTCGGGTTTGACGGTGGCCAGGGTGGCGTACACCTCGTCGGCCGTCAGCCGCTCGCCGGGCGCCGAGGTCCGCACCGCGCGGTTGCGGTTCAGCGGGGTCGGCGCGGGCCGCCCGACGGGCGCGTTGATCAGGTCGACGAGTTGTTCCAGCCCGATCCGGACATCGCCGAGCAGGCTGTCGCCCACCGGTGCCGCAGATGCCAGGTGCGGATCGACGGTGAGCTGGATCAGCTCGGTGCCCTCCGGCAGATAGTCGCCGGCCACATACGGGTAGTAACGGAAAACCTGTGCGCCGATCACGATGGCGAGATCGTGACCGTCCAGCACCTGATTGACCTCGGCGATCGTCATCGGCATCGGCCCGGTGTAGAGCGGGTGATCCTCGGGGAACGAGGCACGGTCGGCCAGCGCACTGCCCCGGACGGGGGCGCCCAGCTTCTCGGCGAAGGCGATGCCGGCATCCCAGCCGCCGGCCCGGTCGACCTCCGGCCCTAGCACCAGCAGCGGCCGCTGCGCGCGGTTGATCCGGTCGGCGAACTCACGAAGCCGCGCGGCGTCGGGCGCGGTGCGTTCGCTGACCGTCCTGACGACTGCAGGACCGAGGGCGGGCTTCTGCCAGTCGTCGAGCGGGATCGACAGGAACACCGGACCCTTGGGCTCCTGCATGGCGACCGCATAGGCCTGCATGAAGGCTCCCGGCACGTCTTCGGCGCGGGCAGGCTCGTAGGACCACTTGACCCACGGTTTGGGGAATTCGGTGGCGCCCGGGTTGTTCAGATACGGATCGATCATCGACATCTCACGGGTCTGCTGGCCCGCGGTGATGATCAGTGGGGTGTTGGCCCGGTAGGCGGCCACCAGGCTGCCCAGGGCGTTGCCGGTGCCTGCGGCGGTGTGCAGGTTGACCAGGGCCGGCTTGCCGGTGGACTGGGAGAAACCGTCGGCCATCGCCAGCGCGGAGGCTTCCTGCAGCGCCAGCACATAGGTGAAATCTTCGGGGAAGTCTTGCAGGAACGTCTGCTCCGTCGATCCGGGGTTTCCGAAAACTGTTGTCACACCCAGCTTTCGAAGGAGATCGTACGTGACGTCATGTATCGTCTTTTCATCGGCCATCGGACTCACCAGCTTTCATCGGGGAATGAACTCGGCTTACCGGCGGTTGCAGATAAGCACTGATGATGACTGTGGTCCTGTTGCGCGGTTCGAACATCACTGCTCGCCACCAGACACCCCTGCGGTGGTCCGCACTCTGCGATGGACGCTAGCTGGTAGTCACTGGAAGTCCCGCGACCGCGAGCGGACCTTCAGATCGATGGGGCTCATCCTGTCCGCGGCCACCGTCACCGCACCGGTGGCGTTCTGCACGATGCCCCGGATGACCAGCGCCGACGCCGTCTGTGCCAGCTTGCGGTGACGCGCCCACACCCCGCGGGAGCACATCACGTTCACCATGCCCGTCTCGTCCTCCAGGTTCATGAACGTCACGCCCTGAGCCGTCGCGGGCCGCTGGCGGTGCGTCACCGCTCCCGCCACCAGCACGCGGGTCCCGTCGGGCACCTGCAGCAGCTGATCGGCAGGCACGATGCCCATCTCATCGAGCGTCTCGCGCAGGAACTGGGTGGGATAGCTGTCCGGGGACACACCGGTGGCCCACACGTCGGCGGCGGCCAGTTCCAGCGCGCTCATCCCCGGCAGCGGCGGGATATGCGAGGACGACCCCACCCCCGGCAACCGGTCCGGCCGTTCGGCGGCGGCCGCACCCGCCGCCCACAACCCTTCGCGGCGGGTGATCCCGAAACATCCGAGTGCACCCGCGGTGGCCAGCGCCTCGGTCTGCGAGACCGAAAGTTGCACTCTGGCGGTCAGATCCAGCAGCGTCGCGAACGGACCGTGGGCCGTCCGCTCGTCGACGATCCGTTGTGCCAGCTCATCGCCGATGTGACGGACACTGCCCATCCCCATCCGCACGTCCAGGCCACGGTTCTCACAGGTGGCGTGCGCCAGGCCGGCGTTGACGTCCGGGCCGTGCACCATCACGCCGTGCCTGCGCGCATCGGCGACCAGCGACTGTGGCGAGTAGAAACCCATCGGCTGGGCGCGCAGCAGCGCCGCGCAGAACACCGCCGGGTGGTGCAACTTGAACCAGGACGAGTAGAACACCAGCGACGCGAAGCTCAGCGAATGGCTTTCCGGGAAACCGAAATTGGCGAATGCCTCCAACTTCTCGTAGATTCTCTCGGCCACCGCCCCGGTGATGCCGTGACGTTCTCGCATCCCGTCATAGAACCGGTCACGCAGCCGCCGCATCTTCTCGGTGGACCGTTTCGAGCCCATCGCCCGGCGCAGCTGGTCGGCCTCGGCCGGGCTGAAACCGGCACAGTCCACCGCCAGCTGCATCAGCTGCTCCTGGAACAACGGCACGCCGAGAGTCTTCCGCAGCGCCGGTTCCATCGAGGGATGGTCGTAGACGACCTCTTCTTCGCCGTTGCGCCGCTTGATATATGGATGCACCGATCCACCCTGGATGGGCCCGGGCCGGATCAACGCGACCTCGACCACCAGGTCGTAGAACATCCGCGGCTTGAGCCGGGGCAGAGTGGCCATCTGCGCACGGGACTCGACCTGGAACACCCCGACCGAGTCGGCGCGCTGCAGCATCTCGTAGACCGCGGGTTCGGACAGATCCAGCCGGGACAGATCCACCTCGAGGCCCTTGTGCTCGCGCGCCAGGTCGATGGCATAGTGCAGAGCCGATAGCATGCCCAGTCCGAGCAGATCGAACTTGACCAAACCAATTGCCGCACAGTCATCTTTGTCCCACTGCAGCACACTGCGGTTTTCCATGCGGGCCCATTCCACCGGGCAGACATCGGCGATCGGACGATCACAGATCACCATGCCCCCGGAGTGGATGCCCATGTGCCGGGGCAGGTTGGAGATCTGGGTGGCCAGGTCGACCACCTGTTCCGGGATGTCCTCGACATCGGGCGAGTCGGCCAGTCCGTTCCACCGGCTGATCTGCTTGCTCCAGGCATCCTGCTGGCCCTGCGAGAAGCCCAGCGCACGCGCCATGTCCCGGATGGCGCTGCGCCCCCGGTAGGTGATGACATTGGCGACCTGGGCGGCGTAGTCCCGGCCGTACTTGTCATAGACGTACTGGATGACGTTCTCGCGCAGGTCCGATTCGATGTCGATGTCGATATCGGGTGGGCCGTCCCGCGCCGGGGACAGGAAGCGTTCGAACAGCAACTCGTTGGCGATCGGGTCGACGTTGGTGACCTTGAGCGCGTAACAGACCGCCGAGTTGGCCGCCGAACCCCTTCCTTGACACAGGATGTCGCGCTCCCGGCAGAACCGGGTGATGTCGTGCACCACCAGGAAGTAGCCCGGGAAGTCCAGCTTGTCGATGATGGCCAGTTCATGTTCGATCTGCGCGTAGGCCTTGGGAGCCCGGTCCGGCGGGCCATAGCGATCCCGGGCGCCATCGCGCACCAGTTTGCGCAGCCAACTGGATTCGGTGTGCCCGTCCGGCACGTCGAAGGGCGGGAGTTGCGGGGCGATCAGCGCCAGTCCGAACGCGCACTGTTCACCCAGGTCTGCTGCCGCCGTGACGATCTCGGTGCCGAACAACTGGGCCATCTCCTCCCCCGACCGCAGGTGCGCACCGCCCAGCGGCGCCAGGTATCCGGCCGCGTCGTCCATCGAGTTGCGGGCCCGGATGGCCGCCATCGCCATGGCCAGCCGGCCCCGCGACGGCACCGCGAAGTGGGCACCGGTGGTGGCGACCACGTCCACGCCGAATCGCGGCGCCAGCGCGGCCAGGACGGCATTGCGTTCGTCATCGAGCGGGTGTCCGTGGTGGGTGAGCTCGATACTGATCCGGTCGGCCCCGAACCGGTCCACCAGATCGGCCAGCGCGAGCGCGGCGGCCTCCGGTCCGCCGACTGTATAAGCCTGTTGGACATGGCCTTTGCGGCAGCCGGTGAGGATGTGCCAGTGTCCGCCGGCGGCCTCGGTCAGCGTGTCGAAGTCATACCGCGGCTTACCCTTCTCGCCGCCGGCCAAGTGTGCCGCCGAGATCTCGCGCGACAGCCGCCGATAACCCTCCGGGCCGCGGGCCAGTACCAGCAGATGCGGTCCGGGTGGGTCGGGCTGTTCGGTGCGCGGCACGTTACCCAGCGACAGTTCGGCACCGAACACGGTGGACATGTCGAGTTCACGGGCGGCCTCGGCGAACCGCACCACCCCGTAGAGGCCGTCGTGGTCGGTCAGCGCGATGGCCCGCAGGTCCAACCGGGCCGCCTCCTCCACCAGTTCTTCCGGGGTGCTGGCACCGTCGAGGAAGCTGTAGGCCGAGTGTGCGTGCAGTTCGGCATAGGGCACCGATGAGCCAGAACGCCGCACCCCCTCGACCTCGTAGGCACCGCGCTTGCGTGACCAGGCCGGACTGTCCCCGCCGTCGCCGAGCGGTTCGGCGATGGGCAGCCCGGCCCGCCGCGGCTTGGAGGTGAGGACACGCTCCATCTCGCCCCAACTCGGCGGTCCGTTGTGCCAACCCACCCCGCCAGTGTATCGAACATATGTGCGATTATCAGCCGGGGAGGTCCATCCGTTGCGTCCCCACCACCCCGAGCAACCGCATCGCCTCCTCCGACGGCGTGCCCGGCTCCGGGGCGTAGACGATCACCCGCTGGTCCCGGTCCGCGATATCGAGCACATCGCAGTTCACCGCGATCGGGCCGACCACCGGATTGTCGAAGGTCTGGCACAGTTTCGGCCGGTCCAGCACATCGCGCGATTCCCACAGCTCAGCGAATTCAGCGCTACCGGCGCGTAGTTCGGCGATCAGCGTGACGGTCTCCGGGTCGTCGGGATAACGCGCCGCGGTGGCACGCAGATGCTGGGCGCCGGTGCGTGCGAAATCGGAGCCGGTCACGCCGTAGAGCCGCATCTCACCGGGGCGCAGGAACGCGCGCCGCAACAGATTGCGGTCCCGGCGCGACAACGCGGAGAAGTCCTCCATCAGCGCGCAGGCCAGCTCGTTCCAGGCCAGCACCTCATACGTTGCGGACACCACGATCGCCGCGGCCTGCGGCAGCCGCTGGATCAGGTCCAGGATGCTCTGCCGGACCACCAGCGGCGGCCCGCTCGGCCCGAGCAGTTCGACCCCGGCCAGCCGGTGCAGATAGGCCAGTTCTGCCTCGGAGAGACGAAGGGCGCGGCCCAGGCCCAGCAGCACCTCCCGAGACGGGTGTGGAGCCCGGGCCTGCTCCAGCCGGGTGTAGTACTCGGTCGAGATGAACGCCAGATGGGCCACCTCATCACGACGCAGACCCGGCGTGCGCCGGCGGGTTCCCGCGGGCAGGCCGACGTCGGCGGGACCGATCCGCTCCCGTCTGCTGCGCAGGAAGGCGCCCAACTCACCCTTGTCCACGGCCACCATTCTCCGCTCCTACCGTCGAACATCCAGGTATCGGTGATACCTGGATCCGAACTCGGTTCCGACGCAGGCTCGTCGGCATGACGACGACAACGGGCCTGCTGGCCGACAAGGTTGCATTCATCTCCGGTGCCGGGCGTGGGATCGGTGCCGCGGCGGCCCGCCTGTTCGCGGCGGAGGGCGCCTGTGTGTTGCTCGCGGCCCGCACCGAGAACCAGCTCAAGAGCGTCACCGAGGACATCCGGGAGGCCGGCGGCACCGCCGAGTACATCGTTTGTGATCTGGCCGACGGCGACAGTGTGCGGGCCGCCGTGCACCGCACCGTCGAACTCTGGGGCCGGCTCGACATCGCGTTCAACAATGCCGCCACGCTCATCCCGCCCGGCCCGCTCGACGAGGTCACCGAAGCCGATCTCGACCACACCTACACCGTCAACCTCAAGGGAGTATGGCTGTCGGTGGCTGCGCAGGTCGCCGAGATCCGGGCCACCTCGAAGACCGGCGCCATCGTGAACACCTCCAGTATCGGTGCCCTGCACAGCAATCCGGAGCTACCCGCATATGGTGCCCTGAAGCGCAGCGTCAACAGCCTCACCGAATCGGCCGCGGTCACCTATGGCCCGGAAGGCATCCGGGTCAACGCGATCGCGCCTGGGCCGACCCTCACCGAGATGATCCAGCAGTGGGAGGACGCCAGCCCCGGCGTACTCGCCCAGCTGGTCGCCGACACTCCCCTGCGACGGGCGGGACGCCCCGACGAGATCGCGCAGGCCGCCGCGTGGTTGCTCAGCGACCGCGCCTCCTTCGTCACCGGTGCGACGCTGCGGGTGGATGGCGGCACCTGGGTTTAGGCCGGCCTACTTGTCGTACCCCTCTTCTAGAATCGCGATATGCCGCCTCCCACAACCGCTTACGCCGAACACGTGCCTCCGGTGCGGCGTATCGAGGTGCTGTTCGAGGAGATGGGTGAGCTGATCGGGCAGCGCAACGCCCTCGATGGACGGTTGGTGGAGATCATCGCCGAGATCGACGGCAGAGGCGCCGGCGACGGCAACGCCCTGTGGGGTGCCACAGGGTGTCGTTCCCTGCAGGCGTTGGTGGCCTGGAAGACCGGTGTCTCACCGCGTAATGCCGACACCATGGTCGCCATCGCCCACCGCATCGATGAGCTTGAACGCTGCGTCGCGGGGCTACGGCAGGGCCGGGTGTCGCTGGATCAGCTCGGGGTGATCGCCGAACACGGCGGCCAGGGCTGCGACGAGCATTACGCACATCTGGTG
Organism: Mycobacterium sp. P4_H6; assembly: GCF_056400845.1. NCBI lineage: Bacteria > Bacillati > Actinomycetota > Actinomycetes > Mycobacteriales > Mycobacteriaceae > Mycobacterium > Mycobacterium sp. P4_H6. The sequence goes on from NZ_JBFUKN010000091.1 coordinate 15,183, forward strand.
CAGTACGCCACGGTGAATCAGTTGCGCACCGCGGTCAAACAGGAACCCCGCCCCGAACCAGAGTCCAAGCCAGAACCGAAACGCAAGATCACCATGATCGAGGGCGACGATTCCACGACGTGGCGGATCACCCTGCCCAAGGTCGAGGCCGCGAAGTTCGAGGCCGGCCTGCAGTCACACCGCGATGCGTTGGTCGCGGACTGGAAACGCGACCACGACAACGCCGACAGCATCGACCCCGAGGACGGCTGGGCCCGCGACAGCGAGGCTGACCCAACGATCTCTGAGCAGGCACCGCCGTTCCCGGACGGGGTCGATGCGTTCATGAGCCTCATCGAGGCCGGCTGGGACACCGAAGTGCAGCGGCGCCCGCACGGCCAGCACACCACCGTCGTCGTCCATGTCGATGTCGAGAAACCCGTCGCCGCCCTGCATCTGGGCCCGGCGCTGACAGCAGACGATCGGCGATATCTGCTCTGTGATGCGACGTGTGAGGTGTGGTTCGAACGCCACGGCCGACCCATCGGGGTCGGCCGGGCCACCCGCACCATCAGCCGCCGGCTGCGCCGCGCCCTGGAACACCGCGACCAGACCTGCGTGGTACCGGGTTGCGGGGCCACCCGCGGTCTGCATGCCCATCACCTGGTGCACTGGGAGAACGGCGGTCCGACCGAGCTGTCCAACCTGGTCCTGCTGTGCCCGTTCCACCACCGCATGCACCACAAACGCGGCATCACGATCACCGGGCCCGCCGAGACACTACGAGTCACCGACAGCGAGGGTGAACCACTCACCAGCGGATCGCTGGCCCGACCACCCACCAAACCCCCACCCGACGTGCCACCGTGCACCGGTCCACTCGGGGAACGCGCGCAGTGGTGGTGGTACACACCGTACGAACCACCACCACCAGAAGCCAACTAGCGCTGCGCTATTCCTTCAGCGCCGGGGTGTCGCGGCGCAGTGTCTGGCCGGTGAAGAAGTCGGGTCGCTGCGCGCGCATCACCAGCATCAGCACCGCGCCGAGCACCAGGATCCCGAATCCGATGAAGAACACCAGGCCGATGCCGCCGATCTCGGCGCCGCTGCCGTTCTCCGGATTCATGCTCTCGCCGATCGAGATGACGAAGACGGCCGCCAGGATCAACCCGCCCAGGAGGGGGAAGAGGAACTTGAACACGATGTTGTGCACATTGCTGAACAGCTCCCGGCGGAAGAACCAGACGCAGGCGAATGCGGTGATGCCGTAGTACCAACAGATCATGATGCCGAGGGCGGCAATGGTGTCCCACAATGCATTGTCGGACAGCAGTGTCACCACGGTGTAGAAGGCACCGGTGACCACCCCGGCCATCACCGTCGAATAGACCGGCGTCAGGAAGCGCGGACTCACCTCGGCGAAGCGGGTGGGAAATGCCTTATAGGCGCCCATCGCGAGCATCGCCCGAGCCGCCGGCAGGAAGGTGGTCTGCAGGCTGGCGACCGACGAGGCGAACACCGCCACGTACAGCAGCGGCCCGAACCAGTGCCCCAGCACCGGGTCGGCCAGCGCCCCGAACACGTTCTCCGAGTTCTCCGGATTGCCCAGCCCCAGACCCTCTTCACCGACGCCGGCGTACATCATCACGGCGACGGCGATCAGCAGGTAGGTGATCAGAATCGATGTCACACAGAGCAACCCGGCCCGGCCAGGCACCTTGGTCGGGTCCTTGGACTCCTCGCCGAGCGTCAGGCAGGTATCCCAGCCCCAGAACGCGAAGATGGAACCGGTCAGCCCGATGGCGAACACCGCCATCGTCAATCCAGTGAACGGATTGAACCAGTCCAGGTCGAAACTCAGCCCGGCCGGCGCGTCCCCACGCCCCACGTGGACGAAGGCGGTGATGGCGAAGGCCACCAGCACCACCAGCTGAAAAGCCACCAGCACGTACTGCACTCGCTCGCTGGTGGTGATGCCCCGGCTGGCGATCAGGGTGGCCAACGCGATGAACACCAGCGTGGTGATGATGTTGACGGGTTTGTTGCCCGCCAGATCAGCGATCCCGGGCTGGTTGAATATCCGGGCGATGAGCAGATAGAAGAACTCGACCGCGATCGCCGCCAGGTTGGACAGCACGATGATGGACGCGACCACCATCCCCCACCCGCACATCCAGCCCACGTAGGGGCCGAATGCCTTGGTGGACCACGTGAATGACGCGCCACAGTCCGGGGTGCGGGAGTTCAGTTCGCGATAGGCGTACGCGGTGAGGAACATCGGGATGAAACCGGCGATGAAGATCGCCGGCATCTTCAACCCGACCGCCGCCACGATCACGCCGATACTCGCGGTGAGCGTGTACCCGGGTGCCACGCAGGAGATCCCGAGCATGGCGCCCGACAGGGTGCCGACCTTGCCTTCGGCCAGACCCTTCGAAACAGTGCCCGTGGCCGTCTCCGCCTTGTTCGCAGTCATGCTGTCTCCTCGTCGGCGGTTCTGGGTACCACGACCATCGGGACGTCGAGCGCGCGCAGCATCTTGGCCGCGGTGGACCCGAGGAACAACTTGCGCGGCGCGGCGAGCCGGCTGGAACCCACCATGATCAGATCACCGTCATGCCAGGGCAACCTGCTCACCGCGTCCTCCACCGAGGTTCCATCCGCGACGGTGGCCGTGACCGAGAACCCTTCGGGCAGTGACTCTTGTGCCTCCTCCAGGGCGCGCCGCGCGTGTCCCAGCGCGCGCTCCCGCAGCGCATCGGCGTCGCCACGCAGCGCACCGAACATCGGATCGAGGGCCACCAGCGACACCAGGCGCAGCGGCACGTCGGCGGCCTTACAGGCCCGCACCGCCGCGTCCAGCAGGGTGCGCGCACCGGTACGTTCGCCGATTGCGCACGTCACCTCACGCACCCGCGGCACCGCGGACAGCCGAGTTCCTTTCGGCGCCACCGCCACCGGAACGTGCGCGGAGTGCAGCAGCTCGTTGACCACCGATCCCAGTGAATAACTTCCGGCCAGACCGCCGCCCGATCCGCCGACGATGACGGCCTGGGCTCCGAGGCGCTGCACCTCGTTGATGAGTCCGTCCGCGGTGGAGTCGCTGACGCTGACGTGCGGGTGCGCCACCACATCATCGGGCACCCCGGCCAGTGCCTCGTTCAGCCATTCGCCGGCCTGTTCGGCGAGCAGTTCGTCATAGCCGCCCGTGGGAACCATCGCGGGCACCCCGCGGTCCGGGGGCAGCACCATGCACACGTCGAGCTCGGCGCCCAGGCTCCGGGCGAGGCGGACGCCGAGTGCGACAGCGTCCGCTCCGCCCGGGGTGGCGAGATATCCGACAGCCAGTCTCATCGGGCCATCCTGTCAACGCGCGACGGTGCGCACTGGCGATTGACCCTACGAAATCAGTTGTATTCGGCGGTCCCGTCATCGAGCACGACCCGCGCATCGGACCCGTCCGGCTGGGCAGCCTCGGTACGGAACACCGCGCGACCCGCTTCGGTACGCCAGATCGAGGTGGTCAGCGTCTCGCCGGGGAAGACCGGTGAGCTGAACCGGGATGCCACCGCGGTGACCTTCGTGGCGTCGCCGCCGCCGAGTTCGGCGACCAGGGCCCGGCCGGCCACACCATAGGTGCACAGGCCGTGCAGGATCGGCTTGGGAAAACCGGCCAGGGTCTGGGCGAACCACGGGTCGCTGTGCAACGGATTGCGGTCACCCGAAAGCCGGTACAGCAGCGCTTGATCGGCGCGGGTGGGCAGGGCGACCTGCGCATCGGGCGCGCGGTCGGGGAACTCGGGCGCCGCCGGACGCTGGCCGGGCTGCCCACCGAATCCGCCCTCACCCCGGATCACCACAGTGGTCAGGGTTTCCACCAGCACCTCACCGCTGTCCGGGTCAGCGCCCACCCCCTTGAGCATCACCACCGCGTTCTTGCCCTCACCCTTGTCCTGGATGTCGGCGACCTCGGAGTGCACGGTGAGCGCACCCGCGGGCGGCAGCGGCTTGAACAACCGGATCGCCTGCGAGCCGTGCAGCAACAGACTGAAGTTGAACGAACCGATCTGCAGTGCGGCCGCGAACGGCGAACAGGCGATGACGGCGAAGGTGGGCAGCACCTGCTGCTCGATGTCGTGACTGTTCTCGGTGGTGAAGGCCAGGTCATCGGTGCCGGCGCCGACACCGAGCGCGTACAGCAGCGTCTCGCGGTCGGTCCAGCTGAAGGTCTGGGACTCGGTTGTGGCACCGACGGCGTTCGGATCGATCGGCATGGGTGAATATCCCTTCGTGGCGGACTACGGAGTGTGACCGGGACCATAGTTGACCTTTCCAGGCTCGAGGACGACCATGGCCGCATGCATTATGTCGTTACCGGCGGTACTGGGTTTATCGGCAGCCGCGTGGTGGCCCGACTGCTGGCCCGCGACCCGGACGCGCAGGTGTCCGTGCTGGTGCGGCGCGGGTCGCTGGAGCGCTTCGAGCGACTGGCCGCCGCCTGGGGTCCGCGCGCGAAACCCCTGGTAGGCGATCTCACCGCCGAGCATCTCGGGTTGAGCGACGATGTCATTGCCGAACTGGGCACCGTCGATCACGTGGTGCACAGCGCCGCCATCTACGACATGACCGCCGCCGAGGACGTCCAGCGCGCCGCCAATGTCGAGGGCACCCGCACCGTCATCGGCCTGACCCGGCGCCTGGGCGCGACCCTGCACCACTTGTCCTCGATCGCGGTGGCCGGGGACTTCCACGGCGAGTACACCGAGGACGATTTCGACGTCGCGCAGAACCTGCCGACCCCCTATCACCGCACCAAGTTCGAGGCCGAACAACTGGTGCGCTCCGAGGCCGGGCCGCGGTACCGGATTTACCGGCCCGCGGTCGTCGTCGGGGATTCGCGCACCGGCGAGATGGACAAGGTCGACGGTCCCTATTACTTCTTCGGCGTCCTGTCCAAGCTGGCGGTGCTGCCCAGTATCACGCCCATGGCGGTGCCCGATGCCGGCCGCACCAACATCGTGCCGGTCGACTTCGTGGTCGACGCGTTGGTGCACCTGATGCACATCGCCGACGCCGACGGACAGACCTTCCATCTGACCGCGCCGAAAACCATTGGGCTGCGCAGTATTTACCGCGGTGTCGCGAAGGAGGCCGGGCTTCCGGCGCTGCGCTTCGCGTTGCCCGGCGGCGCCGTCGCACCGGTACTGAAGGCCACCGGACGGGCCAGGGTGCTGCGCAACATGGCCGCCACCCAGCTGGGCATGCCCGCCGAGATCCTCGACGTCGTCGACCTGGCGCCGACGTTCACTGCCGACCGGACCACCGCCGCGCTGGCCGGTACCGGGATCGAGGTACCCGAATTTGGTTCCTACGCAGGGAAACTGTGGCGGTACTGGGCCGAAAACCTGGACCCCGACCGGGCCCGCCGCGATGACCCGTCCGGCGCACTGGTGGGCAGGCACGTCATCATCACCGGCGCCTCCAGCGGTATCGGACGCGCCTCGGCGATCGCCGCCGCCCACCGTGGGGCCACGGTGTTCGCGTTGGCCCGCAATGCCGACGCACTCGATGATCTGATCGCCGAGATCCGTGCCGACGGTGGCGACGCGTACGCATTCACCTGCGACGTCACCGATTCCAGCTCCGTCGACCACACGGTGAAGGACATCCTGGGCCGCTTCGGCCACGTCGACTATCTGGTCAACAATGCCGGCCGGTCCATCCGCCGATCGGTGTCCGCTTCCACCGATCGGCTGCACGACTACGAACGGGTGATGGCCGTCAACTACTTCGGTGCGGTGCGCATGGTGCTGGCGTTGCTGCCGCACTGGCGCGAGCGCCGGTTCGGTCACGTGGTGAACGTGTCGAGTGCCGGCGTGCAGGCCAACAGCCCCAAGTACAGCGCGTACCTGCCCACCAAGGCGGCGCTGGACGCGTTCTCCGAGGTGGTGGGCACCGAGACCCTGTCGGACCACATCACCTTCACCAACATCCATATGCCGCTGGTGAGCACCCCGATGATCGCGCCGTCACGGCGCCTGAATCCGGTGCCCCCGATCACCGCCGAGCATGCCGCCGCGATGGTGGTGCGCGGGCTGATCGAGAAGCCGGCGCGGATAGACACCCCACTGGGCACGCTGGCCGATCTGGGCACCTACTTCACGCCCCGACTGTCGCGGCGGGTACTGCACCAGCTCTACCTGGGCTATCCGGACTCCGCTGCCGCGCGTGGGCAGGCCGGCGAGCAGCCCACCCCGGAGCGCAGGCCCCGCAAGCCGTCCCGCGCCACCCGGAGCGTGCGGGTGCCCCGCCCGGTCAAGCGTGCGGTGCGGGCGATTCCGGGTGTGCACTGGTAGCGGCCCCCGCCTATCGTGGGAGCGTGACCGGGCCTGAAACCGATGCGCCACTACCGGTGTTCGCCGACGTCGACACCGGGGTGGACGATGCGATGGCGTTGGCCTATCTGTTCGCCAGCCCGGACGCCCACGTGGTGGGCATCGCATCGACGGCGGGCAATGTGCCCGTCGCGCAGGTGTCGATCAACAATCTGGGGCTGCTCGAACTGTTCGGGATCGACGATGTTCCCGTCTCCGAGGGCGCCCCGGTGCCGCTGAGCATTCCGCTGCGCACCGCCGAGGACACCCACGGCCCCGAAGGGCTCGGCTACGCGCACCTGCCGGAGACGGACCGGTCGCTGACCCCGTACGACGCCGCCCAGGCCTGGGTGGCCGCGGCCCGCGAATATCCCGGGGAACTCATCGGATTGGTCACCGGGCCGCTGACCAACTTCGCGCTGGCGCTGCGCCTGGAACCCGCGCTGCCCCGGCTGCTGCACCGGCTGGTGATCATGGGTGGCGCGTTCGACTACCGCGGCAACACCACGCCGGTCTCGGAGTGGAATGTCAGCGTCGACCCGGAGGCCGCCGCCGAGGTGTTCGCGGTGTGGGGCGCGGCGTGGGGCCTGAGCACGCCCACGCATCTGCCGATTGTGTTGGGACTCAACCTCACCGAGAACGCGGCGATGACGCCGTCGATTCTGGGCCGGCTGGCCGCCGCCGCCGGTTCCCCGTCGGCGCAGCTGAGTGTGCTCGACGATCGGGGCACCCGGTCGACGGCGGCCAACCCGCTGATCCGGGTGCTCGAAGATGCCATGCGCTTCTACTTCGAGTTCCACTTCGATCAGGGCGAGGGCTACCTGGCGCACCTGCACGATCCACTGGCCGCCGCGGTCGCACTGGACCCCGACCTGGTGCGCTACCAGCAGGCGACCGTCGACGTCGAACTGACCGGGACCCTGACCCGCGGGATGACCGTGGCCGACTGGCGCGGTCATTGGGGCCGGGAGCCCAACGCGCAGATCGGCGTCGAGGTGGACCCCGCCGCGTTCTTCGACCGTTTCATCGAGCGGGTCGGCCCGTTCGCCCGCCGGCTCGGTCATTCGTAGATGCCCTCCACATGCCACTGCCGTTGGCGGTAGCACAGCAGCATCGCCACACCGACGCCGGCATCATTCTGTCCACCGCGACCGGACACCACCACCTGGGCACGCGCGGTCCGGCCCACCGGCTTGCGCTCGGGATCCCACCAGCGTTCGTCGACCGGCCACGGCCCGGTCCACCAGCTGATGTCTCTCCCGTCGCTTCGCTCGCCCCTGATGTCTCTCCCGTCGCTTCGCTCGCCCCTGATGTCTCTCCCGTCGCTTCGCTCGCCCCTGATGCCTCCCCCGCGGCCCGGGGACTCCAGCCGCACCGGATCCGAAGAGAACAACCCCCGACTCGTCACCCGCACCGGTTTACCTTCTGCATCAAGCACTTCCACCGGGTCATCGGCCAACACCGCCGGCGATGGCTCGGGTAACTGGCCCGGCCAGGGCTGGGTCGGGTCGGCCTGCGGAACCGGCTCGTCGCCCAGCGGGGTGAAGGTGATGCGCTCGGACGGCCCACGCCCCCCGCTGAGCACCGGCACCTGAACCGCTTCGAGGCCCAGCAGACCCTGCACCCGCACCAGCGCCCGCCGGGCCCGTAACCGGTCGTCGTCACCGGATGACCCCCACAGCGGGAGCTGCAGCGCCCCGGCCGACACCACCTCCACCGGGTGCAATCGCAGGGTGACGATCGCCGCAGTGGGGCCCGCTCCCCCGGTGGCCCGCCGGGTCAGCCAGCCGTCCAGTTGCCAACGCACCCGATCAGCGGTGGCATCCTCGGTCAGCGGTTCGGCACAACGCCAAACCCTGTTCAGCTCTTCGCCATTGGCGGTGACGGCCTGGATGGCCAGCCGGGTGCAGCCCACCCCGGCGCCTTCCAAGCTGCGGTGCAGTTCGCCGGCCAGTGACCGTCCGGCGAAGGCCGCGGCGTCCACCCGGTCGATGGGGGGATCGCAGTTCATCACCGCGTCGAGCTCCGCGGGAAGATCACGCCCGGACGGTCCGCGGTCGGACTCCCCGCAGGCGAATCGGTGAGCGCTGATCGCGTCGGCACCGAACCGGGAAGCCACATCGGTGCGCGACAACTCGGCGAACTGACCGATGGTGCGGATTCCCATCCGCCACAGCAGGTCTGCCAGATCCTCCCGACCTGCCCCGGAAAGGCTGGGTTCGGTGGCCAACTGACGGATGGACAGCCCGGACAGGAACGCCGCGTCCCGGCCCGGCTCGACGATGCGCCCCGCCCTGGCCGCGAACACCGCGGTGGACAACTGATCGGCGATACCCGTCTGRCATTCCGCCCCCGCCGCGGCCACCGCGTCGACCAGACGTTCGGCGGCCTCCTGCTCCGATCCGAAATAACGGGACGCTCCCCGAACCGACATCACCAGCAGACCGGGCCGCAGCACCTCGGCCCGGGGCACCACCTCGTCGACCGCCGCCGTCACGCCCTCGAAGTGACGGGCATCGCGCGCCGGGTCGGCGGTGACGACATGCAGCTGCGGGCACCGGGACTGTGCTTCCCGGCGGCGCAGTCCGCGCCGCACACCCACCGCCCTGGCCGCCGCCGAGCAGGCGATGACCCGGTTGGCCAGGGTGACCGCCACCGGGTCGGTGGCGGGCAGTCCGGCCGCGGCGGCGGCGGCCACCGCAGGCCAATCCATGCACCAGAGCGCAAGAACCCGCGGCACGCTAGCTCCCGACTGCGATACGCGGCTGGCCGGGAATCCGGCTCCTGGTCCTGATGTCCACCCGCACCCGCCCGATCCGCCCCCGGCCGGGAACCGCGGCGCCGCCGGAACCGACCATCTCGTAGCCGCAGACCCTGGCATCCAGCCGAGCCGAGGCACCGTGCCAATCGCCGCCGGTGACCAGCAGCGTGCACCCCTTCTGCCGGGCCCGCGCGGTCACGGCCCGCGCCCTGCTCATCGGTACCGATCGCCCACCCAGCGCCAGCACCACCAGATCCAGACCATCCAGCAGGACCGCGGCCACCTCCACCGGATCGGTGCCGGGATAAGGAATCACCGCGACCCGGCTCAGGTCGGCACCCATCTCCACCGCCGCCAGCAGACCCACATCGGGCTGCCCGACGATGGCCGCGTGCCCGCCTTCTGCGGTGGCGGCGGCCACCATCCGCAGGGCCAGTGATCTGGCCCCCGACAGCACCGCCACTGTCCCCCTGGGCAGCAGCTGAGAAAGAGGCCCGGGCACCGACGGCTCCGGCAACGCATCGTCAGGCGGTGCGATCGGCGAATCCGGGGCTTTCAGCAAAGTTTTCGCGGCCGAACTCAGGTCATCGTCGGCAGCCTTCCGCGCACCCGGGATTTCCATCCTCCCGGAGACTTCGGCTATCCTGCGGCGTAACTGTTCTACCTGTTCAGCGCGCTCTTTTCGGTGCTGCTCCAGGTCCATTGCCACCGTCACAGCAGCACCTCCAGCATCATCCGAAACGGGCGTTGTTCGAACACATGTTCGATATCTCGAGTAAACACTCGCCCGGTCCGACAGTCAAGCGGTGGATCGCAGGGCCGGATCGGCGGCACAGGGCATCTCTCAACAATGCTTGAGTAAGGGAATGCACTGATACAGGCGCTGCGTTACAGTTTCTGACACCAGATCCCGGCCTTCAAATGGGACTGCTGCACAAGGTTTTCGCGGGCCACCGCGGCGGCCGAAGTTTCACCACACAGAGACCCCAGTAAAGGATCGAACATGGCATCAAATCGTCTGGCTCGTCGTCGGATTTCGGCAGCGGTTGGCGGTG